>NZ_CALPCY010000005.1:0-163451 GCF_943193115.1 Otoolea muris | reverse complement strand
AGAAAAAAGTGGGTGATTTTTGAAAAATAGGTTCTGAAAGCCCCATGAAATAAGGGCTGAAGATTCCGAGAAGTTATGAAAATCCCAAGGAGGAAACGTGTTTGAAAAAAGATATGTGATTTTTATTTCCGATCAATTCGGCTACCGGAGCGGAGGAAGCAACACGGTTAATATTGAGCTGTGCATTGCGCTCAAACAGATCGCCAGGGGAGAGGATGAGATTGTGTCCCTCGTTATCAACTGCGAGGATGGCTGCCGTATCAAGGCTTTGGAGGAGAGAGCACAGGAACTCCGTATCCAACTGGTTCACCAGAATATCCTGGAAAAAGAGATATCTGAGAAGGAGTGCGATGAGATTTGCCGCCGTATTTTTGGCTATGAGAATGAGGAGGGGTGGAAGAATGCGGTCTGGATTGGGCATGATATTTTTACCGGCCATCATGCGATCCGTCTGGCGCGATTTACGAAAAGTATCAGCGTTGCTGTCATCCACACGGATTATGACACGATTGAAGGGCTGAAGGGCGTTAATAATCAGGGGTTTGTGAAGGAGGGGAACCAGAGATGGATTATTGAGCAGGCGGATAAGGTTTTTGCGGTTGGGCCGCGCCTGATGGAACGGGTTCGGGAAATCCGGGAGTCTGAGATATATGAATTAATTCCCGGCCTTTCTTTTTTTCAGGAAAATCAGATTTTCAATAACAGGGCGATTATTACATATGGGCGGTTTGAGGAAACAGTGGCCCAGGTGAAGCAGGTGCGCCTGGTGCTGGCGGCGTTTGGAAGGGCTGTTGATATTATGAATAACAACCGTGATTATGTACTGCACATTATAGGGACAGCGGACAGGGAGGAAGAAAAGCGTTTAAGGGGCATAGCGGAGGAGTACGCGAATGGACGGAGGCTCAGCATCAATTTTCTGAACTATACGCAGGACCGGAAAAGATTATATTCATATTTAAAAAATAATTGCGCAGGGCTTATGGTTTCAATCAGCGAGGGTTTTGGCATGACCGGGTGGGAGATGATATCTGCCGGTATTCCGCTGATTCTGACAAAAAAGAGCGGGCTGTATGATTATCTGGTATCGCGGTTCGGATTCAGGATGAACGGCCTGTGCCTTCCGGTCGATTTGAAGGGAAGCTCGGATCAGCATCTTTGCCGGGAGGATGTGGAGACGGTCGCCGGACGGATTGTAACGGTATTCAGGAATACAAAGGAATTAAGGGAGGCTGCCTCGGAATTAAAAGAACTATTGCGGGATGATACATGGTATAAGGCGGCGGAACGGCTGGCCGGGGGGATTGGGCTTCCGATTGAGAATTCAGGCAGCGCACAGATATATAGTGCAACTTACAGGACGCGTAAGGCCTGTATTGAGGAACTGCTTAACGAGCTGGAGCTGCGGCCGGATAAAAGACGGTTTCTTATTTTTTTCGGGGGGATTTCAAGCGCCCTGTGCAGGGAACGGGCAATCCGTAAAATAGATAGGTGGCTGCAGGAGGATCCGAAAAGAAAGCTTTTTTTATGCTATGAATCGGGAAATGCGGCAAGCGAGCGCGCGAAGGATCTGGACGCCAGAAAGCTCCCGCAGGACGGCCTGCCGGGCGATCCAAAAGAGCGGATGATAGCAAAGGAAAAAATGGTGGTGGAAAGTGTGAAACGCTATTCACAGCAGGTTCAGAGAAGGATTGTACTGATCCGGCTGGAAAATCAGCCCCTTACTTACAGCATCGTGTCAGGCCGGGATATTTATTTTACTGTTTTGCTGGAGACAAGAAGCTCGGAAAGCATGACCATGAAAATCAGGGATAATTCAATCGAGGAGAAGAGAAAAATCATTGCCAGCATGGAGTATATCATACAAAAACAAAAAACAGGAGGAGAGGAGGAAGAGCTGCTGGATATTTTACGCCAGTTGCAGACGGCTGATTTCTGGAGACAATGAGTGTGGAGGCGGCGAATAACGAATTATAAAGTAACAGCAGGGAGAGCGGAAGTGTTACTTTAAATTATGATACAAAGGAGAAAGTAATTATGGAAGGGATCGAGAAGGCGATTGTTTTTGTTGCCGATTTCTGGGGAAGCGAAAAAGGAGGAGTGAATGTTGTAAATCTGGAATTATGCAGCAGTATGGGATATATTGTGACCGGAAAAACAAGGGTAATCGCCCTGATCCTGAACGGTATCGTTTCAGACATGCAGATCGAGAAGGCGAAAAGGAATAATGTATATATTGTGCGTTATCAGAAGGATAAGAATGAGGAAAAGCTGCATTATGATCTGATTGTGAGAAAGGTTCTTCAGGAGGGAGGGATAAAAAGGCAGGCAGAAATGATTTGGGTGGGCCATGACATCCATACAGGCAACGAGGCATGCGAGCTCTCAAAGTACAGTAAAACAAGGCTGCGGATGCAAAGTATATTTGCGTTGATTATTCATACGCCATATAACCTGAGGGAGGGGTTTAAGGAGCACGGACAAAGGCTGAGTAAGTTAGGAAGGCAGGAAGCTCTTTTACTTGAAGCAGATCATATTTTTTGCGTCGGGCCGCTTCTTAAAAAACTTTTGAAGGATGAATACCATATTCAGAGAGATATAGATGAGATTATCCCGGGATTAACATCTGCAGACAGCGCCGAGGGGTGTGGGAGATATCATATCCTGACATATGGGTATGTGCTGGATGATTCTGATATTCAAAAAAACTGGAAGGAGGTCTGCTGGGCGCTTGCAAAGGCATTAAAGCGGCTAGGGCCGGATAAATACAGGCCGGAGCAATTTCCCGTCGTCGTCTGTGGGCTGAATGATGAGGCTAAAAAGGAAAAGTTGTATCAAATGGCAAAAGATATGATAGATGAAATTGAAGATGTAACAGGTGTCAGGATTACGCTTGAGTTACATAATTTCCAAACAGACAGAAGAAAGCTGTTAAGCCAGCTTAAAAGAAGCAAACTGTTTGTTTTGAATTCGGAGCTGGAGTCCTTTAGTTTGTCGGCGTGGGAGGCAATTTCCATGGGGATTCCTGTTATTGTGACAGAATCGTCGGGAGTTTATTACTATCTGGAAAGCCGATTTGGTTACCTGGCCAACGGGCTGTGCGGGGTAATCCGCAGGGACATAGAACATATAAACAGGCTTGACCGCGCAGAACATGATAATGCAGAACCTTTGGCGAGGGTTCTGCGCGATATCATTGATAATCTCCCGAAAATGGAATATTCTACAAAGTACCTGCTGAAGGAACTGCAGGACTGCACCTGGACAATGGCAGCGGCTAAGATGGCAAAGGCGCTGCGCCTTGATTACGGCGAGGATTTTATTGTGCGGGAGGAGAACAACTGTTATGAAACCGTTTATTATAAACGGGAAACCGTATTTAATATGCTTTACCATCAGGCCGAGAGATTTGAAATTACGAACCGGATTATTTTCTTTGGCGGCATTGCGACCCGGCTGACAGAGGGAGATTTCACGAAATGTCTGTTAAAACTGATGAGCTCCGGCAAAGGTAGGAAACTTGATATCTACTACTGTTATGAGACGGAGGAAGCGATCCGGCAGAGAGAAGAGATGCAGGCGCTGGAAGGCATGGAACAGGCCAGAACGGAGGAGAAGCGGGAGAAAATCCGCAAGGCAAATGAGGAAAAGCAACGGAAAAAAGCAGAGCGGATCATTCATATAAAGGAAGTATTCCAGGAAGAATATGAAAAATTGAATCTGGATTCCGCACAGGAATGGATGTCTCTTGACTCTGTTCTCTCAAGGATTCATATTATTCCGTTGAAAAAATCGCCGGCGTTTTATTTTAATATTATCGACGAGGATATGTACATCGGTTTTAAATACGAAACCAGAAGTTCTGTCAATACAACGGCAAAGATAAAGAACGAGGAAGCAGGACTTGCAGAGCGTCTTCGCGTGCTGTCTCATATGAGCTTTGTGCTGCAGGACAGTGAAAAAACAGAGGATTGTAAAAGGCTTATGGCTCTGATAGAAAAATTACGAGCATCCTATGAAGAACGAATTAAAAGAGAATTAACAGAAAGGATTTAGCTGTATCAGATGATACATTTAAGATATCTAATATAGTTAGGAAAGGGGTGGAGGTTTATGAGCACAGATACAGCAAGCCATCTTATGGAAGAGTATAAGCTTTTGCGGGAGGAACAGATGTATTTTATGAATAAGGATACAACACTGTCTATCTGCCTATTTTCGGAGGTTTCGGCAGCCCTGTTTCTGTCCGTACAGCACAAGGTGCCGGAGGGCTGCCTGCTGGCATTTCTTATCATCCTGCCGATATGCGTAAAGCTTGCGTACCACCAGAAGCAATCGGCTAAGATAGCAGCCTATTTATCGGAATATCTGGAAAAGAGGCTGGAGATTCAGTGGGAGACGTCAGTACAACGGCTGTCAAAGGTGAAAAGCCGGGAGCGCACCGGGCGTTTTTTGAAATTCTCGGAATGTCCGGTTATGGCATCTGCGGCCCTGGCAACCTATACGTGCCTGTCTGTGGAGCACAGGCTGTGGGAAGGGCGGCAGTTTCTTTTTGTGGTTGAGACAATATTAGCTTTTGTTTTGTTTATCGCCGTTCTGGCATATTCGCGAAATATTTACAGAATGAAGGAGTACCGTGAGAAATATACGGAGGCATGGAGACTGGCGAAGAATGTTCAGGACAACGATTGAGGCTCGTAGGAAAATGTTCCGGTTAATGTTAAACGTATAAAGGCAAAACTAAACATATATTCAAAGGAGAATGAAAGAAATGGATGAATTAAAGAGGATTGACAGTATTAGAACATGTACTAAAGAGCGGTTACTGGAAAAGATTAAATCAGCCCGGTTTGATATTAGCCTGATCGGCCCGATTGCGTTTGATCTCCCCTGGAGCGATCTGGCGGATTCACTGAAAGCGAATTTTAGAAGAGAAGATTTTACAATTCACATTTTAAGGGAGTCGGAGACGACGATCGCCCAGTATGCCCTCCTTACGGCGAGCCAGGAGGAGGACGGCGATTACGGGAACCTTTCCAGAGGAAATTTGATTGGTATTAAGGACAAGGTAATCAGGGAATTGAAGGATCTGTTGGAGGAAAGCAATCAGGGAAATAATATCGAGCCGCCAGAAGATAAATACGCGAAAGAGCTCGGAAAGATTTATTATGAGGAAAAAAGAAAGTATATTTTAAAATCATATTCTATCCATGGATGTGAAAGCTCTTTTAAAGAGTATATAGGGCGATGTGTAGAAGACACAGTGATGGGGACGGAAAATTATTTCTTAGGTCATCCGGAATTTGTAAAGCTTATAACAGAGAACATTTCTTCCGATCCGGAGTTTGTATCAAGGTTTGCCAACCATTTAAAGCGCATTTTGAGAGACGTAATCGCGGGTATTACTTGTTGTCTTGGGAATCTGGAAAATTTACAGGTACTGGAGGAGACAAATAAGTATGGTGGATTAGAAGCAGTCATAGGAAAAAAGGGTCAGACATCTGTTTATGCGAACATAAAAGTAGATATAGGGAAAACGGATATTTCAAAGAGGATTGAGCTTCCGATTGAGAAATGGATCGATGCCTTCACGCCTGAAGCAAGAGAGGGGGATGTGAAATACCGGATTGAGGCAGATAAAATACAGGCAATTAAACGTGCGTCGGATGTAAAGAGACAGAAACTGGAGGAGTATCAAAGGGATCCGAAGAAGAGGCAGCGTCTTTTTATTAAAAATTGCTATATGCCTATACCAATTCCCATGATTAAAATCGACCATGAACTCTTTATTACCATGGCGCTAACCAGATTTGACAATATCGCAAAATTCCAGTATGTGGGCGATGTGGCAGTGGATGAAGAAACCGGGACACATGTAGCAGAGAGCGGAAAGGATGAATACCGTTCCCTGTGGCTGGATGAGTTTGTCCGCTATTATACGGAATACTTTGTGAATGAAAACGGGGCGCAGAAATATTCTACAGAGGAGACAAAGGAGGGGAACCGGAAGGAGGTTATCGATATTTTTGATGAAAATCGAAGCCGGATCGGCATTGGGCCAAGGGACGCTTTCCTTTCTAACATGGCCATCGTAAAATCCGTGGTCTGGGCGCTGATCTTTGACAGGCAAGGGCGAATCCTGATTCACCAGAGAGCAAAAAACGCCAAGGACAACCAGGGCCTGTGGGATAAATCAGTGGGAGGACATGTCAGCACCGAGGATCTCGATACCATTGAAGCAATCAAACGCGAAATCGCGGAGGAACTCTTTACCATTGAGCATGAGGGGCAGGGCGGACATGACAGCGTACAGTGGATGATTACGAATAAAAATAAGATCATTTACCTGGGAGACTGGAAAACGTCGCGTTTTCCCGATCTGGGAGCGTTGAATTTAAGCCCGGATGAATACTACAATTTCTCCCTGAATTATCCAGATATCAATCGGAGAGATTTCAGGCGGGATATAGTCATCACTGAGCGCCTGCTGCCTAACGGGGAGTCTGTGAAGGCAAAATGCTTTGTGGATCCGTATCTGTGCGTGGTTTCAGAGGATTTTGAGATTAAGTCCCTGCAGAATTCAAAATATGCGCTTCTTACGCCAAATGAGTTAAAGCGCTGTGTGCTGCGAAAAAAAATTAAATTGAACGGGAAACGGGAGTATGACGCGGAAAATGGCGTGGAGGAGGAATTTAATCCCACGTCGGATCTGGCTTATCTGGTGGAATCCGCCATCTGGGATGATATTGTGACCGAGTTTGCTAAAAGAATTCGGGAAACATTTTCCAGGGCACAGGAGAACGGAAATGGGAAATAAAGGGTTTATCATAACCCTGACGGGCTCTTCCCAAAGTGGGAAATCTCTGGTAATGAAAAAAATCAGGCAGCTTCGGGAGGAGCTTAAAAGGGACGGGATGGATTTTTCGCCTGTTATTATCAAAAAATATACGACAAGATACCTGCGGCTGGATGAGCTGGAGCGTTCCAGGCATGGAGAGGAAGCAGATGTAGTGTATGTACATCAGATTCCGGAGGAATGTGATCTAGTGTATCAGACATATGGGATACGCTATGGGATGGAGACACAGCGTTTGTCTGAGGAGCTTGACAGGGGAAATTCACCGGTTCTTGTGGTCAATGATATACGGGTTGTAGAAGAAATTAAAAAATTTTTCTCCGGCCGTGTGCTGTCCTTGTATTTATTCCGAAAAATACCAGAGCTGGAGGATTTCAAAAGAGAGGCCCAGAACAGGGGGAATATGTCAGAACAGGAGGTAGTGGCCAGGTATGATAAGGCAGTGGCCATCTACCGGATTTACATAGAAAATATTATCCTGTTTGATAAAGTGATTTTAAATTCCATTGAATATGAGGAAGGGGAGGAGTTGAGCAATCAGACGATTCTTGACATGCAGCTACGGAATGTGCTTCTCCCGATTATCAAAGGTGAAAAGCGCCTCCGCCATAAAATGGAGTACCCAAAACTACCAAGGATCTTTGTCATTGCTGGGAATGCCGCGTCAGGAAAGGATGAGCTGATCCGGGCTCTTCTCTCTATGGGAAAGCTCCAGGCCCGGGTTCTGCCCAAGTATACCATGAGGCAGCAGGAGCCGGAGGATGGGAGGGAGATGATCTGCCGGTATATTCCGAAGAAAAGCTGGCTTGAGAGGCTTAAAAAGGAATATGATGAACAAAGAAGAAGCATCGAAGAAAATCTGAATAAGATGGAGGAACGCTTTAAGGCGGAATTCCGATCTGAATTTGTCAGTTTTGAGCAGAGGCTGAAGGAGCGTACCAAGAATGAGTATGAGCGTTTCTGGAGACTGGTAAAGGAGGAGATGGAGGAAAAGGGAGCCCGGGCAGATGAGATATTATATGAGTATTATGAGGAGAATTCTGCCTATGTGGATTTGACGGATATCAGGGAAAACGGCTACAGGCGGTATATGGATCAGGGGGTGGGGATCTATGAGCGAGGTGATCGCTCTTATATCATTTATGGAAATGATGGCAAGCTATATGGCTGCGATATTACGGAGATTCAGAAATCTTTGGAGGAAAACAGGGGGCATTTTGTGATTGTGGCCAGCCAAATAGGCGTAGTCAACGTGCTGAAGAAGAAATACGGAGAAAAGAACGTCCGCCTGATATATGCCCACTCGGAGATTTCCGCAAGCGAATTTGAGGCAAACGCGTCAGATATCACAAAGGGTGAGAAAAAGAAGGAATTCAGGGAGATCTTGGATAATTACACAAAGGAGATATCTAATTATGACCATGTGACAATCTATGCGAGGACGCAGCTTAATTATGAGCAGACGAGCCGGGAAGAGGAACTGATTGATCAGATGTTTCGTCTGCTGAGGGCATATTAACTGCCGTATTGCAAAAGGGGCGGGCGGCAGCCATTTTAGGAGGAAATATGGCACATATTATTACATTGACAGGGCCGGCACATTGCGGGAAGAGCACAATCAGCCAGTTATTTATGGAGTGTGAGGATGAATATTTCAGACCGATCCATGTTGCTAAATATACAACGAGACCCCAGAGAAAGAATGACGAGGACGTTATATGTGTGGATGAGATTCCGGAGGAGTGTGATCTGATTTATGAACAGTATGGCGTTCGGTACGGGCTGAAGTTGGACACAGTGTATGAATTACTGGAAAAGGGCAGGACTCCGATTATTGTGCTCAATGATATACGCGCAGTTGAGGATATCAAATCCATTCTGGGAAGCTTGGCGGTTTCCATTTTTTTATACCGGAAGGAGCCCGTATACGAAGAATTTTATGAGGAAGAGAAAGAGCGGGCTGGAGAAAGGGTGGAAGACAGTGAAATCGAGAGAAGCGCTAAGACGAGATATGAAAAGGCTCAGGCTATTTTCCGTATCTATATAGAAAATATTCCTCTGTTTGATCAGGTGATTCTGAATACATATGATTTGGGATACACAAAAAAACAGGTAATGTATATCGTAAATCAGCTTGAACAGAATTTTGGCGGCTTGAAGGAGGGCGATGCAGATGTCCATTAGTAAGCGGAATATGGCGAATATTTTTGCAATAGTTGGAAGCAACAATTCCGGGAAGGATGAAATCATCCGGGCTGTTTATGAGCTGGGAGGGCTGCATGCGCAGATTATCCCAAAATTCACTTCGAGAAAGAGAGATAAAGGAGATGGAAAAGAAATAAAGTGTAATTATGACTTTGAAGCGCTGGAAAACGGAAGTTACAATGTAAAATCTCGCGAAGATTATAAAGAGTTTATCTGCGATATTGTCTATAAAAAGAACGAAAATTATTATGGGATTAATTCCCATGAGATATGGAACGGGCTGCGTAACAACCGTTTCCAAGTGATCGCCGTCTCAGAGATCGAGGCAATCAACAGTTTGCGGAAGATATTCGGCGGCCTGGTGGTCCTTATCTATACTCATTCCAGGGAGGAAAGCGAGCCGTCGTCTGAATTTAAGATGTTTGTGGAGAATTTTAATTCGTTTGACCATGTATTGCTGTACGAGAGCCGGAAGGAGGATCTGTACGATCAGTTGTTCCGGCTGTTCCGGGCGTACGAGGCATAATTTAATACCCATATAGTAACAAAAACCGTTTTTAACCTGCATATTTCCAGTGGGCCAAGGCTGGCATGGAAACATGCCAGCCCGTCCGAACTGCTGCCGCAAGGCTCACATAACCCATAACCTGTTACTCAGGCAAGCGTCACAGGCTAACACCTCGCTGTTGATAACATAGTTATGGAAGAGATATTGACTGCCAAAACCAAATCATCCCCCTCACCGCCAAATCCCCACCCGCTCCTCCGGCGCTGTGTACATCGCGTCCGTCTCTTCAATATCATACGTCTCATAAAAGGCATCGCACGAGCTTAAGACAGCGTTCACGCGGATCTTGTTCGGCGCGTGGGTGTCGGTGCGCAGCGAGTAGAGCATGAAGTCCGCGGTGTCCTCCGCCGCCCAGTTATAGGCCATCTGGCTGAACGCGTCGTCTAAGGCGTCGGTATCATCGCCCAGGATGGAGGAGATGCAGGCCGCTGCGCCGAGGTCGGCGATATTTTCCGACAGGGTCAGTTCGCCGTTTACGGGAACACCCATCATTTCATACTGGTTATAATAGTCGATGATGGTCTGTGAAAGCCGCTGATATTCGGCCCGTTCCTCATCGGTCCACCAGTTGTTGTAGTTGCCGTATTCGTCATACAGGGATCCGTTCAAATCAAACGCGTGAGAGACTTCATGGGCAATCACAAAGCCTATGCCGCCCATATTGGCGCCGCGGCTGTTTTCGCGGTCATAAAACGGGGCCTGGAGGATCGCGGCGGGGAAGATGATCTCATTATTGAGCGGGTCGTAGAGGGCATTGACCGTCTGCGGAGGAATGTCCCACTTGCTTTTGTCCGCCCTGCCTCCGAGAAGGCACAGGCCGTGTTCGACGCCGACGTTCATGCTCCGCATGAAATTGGACATCAGGCTCCCGCCCTCAGAGACAGGCGTGACCTGCATCATATCCTTTTCTTCCGGCCACTCGTCCGGATATCCGATTTTGACATTCATAGTTTCCAGCTTGCGGACGGCTTTCTGTTTTGTCGCCCCGCTCATCCAGTCCTGCTTCATGATAATGGATTCATATTCGTCCAGGATCAGGGCTATGATTTCTTCCACGTTTTCTTTATCTTCTTTAGAAAAATGTTCTTCCACATAGATCATGCCGAAATCCCAGGGCAGCAGCTCCTGCGTCAGGCGCAGCCAGATCGTCTCATCGTCCCATTCCTGCGTTATGCCGTAGAGCGCGTTTTCCATGCCCTTATAGAGCCTGGCCATGGCCGCGCTGCCGTATTCGGCCGCGTCGTTGAGCAGGACAAAGGTCGAGTAGGCTTTTAAAGCCTCTAAGTTTTCTTCGGTCAGAAGAGAATTGACGGTTTTCGCCTGTTCCACGTCGATCACAATATAGCTGTCCCGGCCGTCGATCCGCAGGCCCCGGAGCATTTTGTCCACATCCACATTCGAGTAAAGCTCCTGAAGCTCCCCGGCGGTGTAGACATTGTACGTCAGGGACGGATCATACGACTGTTCGATGGTCAGTGTGGAAGCGCAGATATCGCGCAGCAGGCGCATGACAGAATCAGCCGAACGCCGCGCCTCGCTTTCCCCAAGGCCGAATTCCAGGAACATATTTTCGATATAATCCTGATACAGGCTGACATACGCCTGCGTGCCTTCGCCTTCCATATATTCCTTGCCGATCAGGGTGTCGGCGTACAGCATATAGACCGCATACTGATCCGAGTCCGCCTTGTCCTGCATGATGCTGTAGCCGCCGATAATGCTGCTGAAGCCGTATTCGCCGCTAAGGCTTACCAGGGCGTCCACGTATTCCGCGATGCTCTGCGCATTGCGGATACGGTCAATGTGCGGCTTGAGGGACCCCAGACCTGTCTCATTGCGGTTCTCTGTATCCGATACGCATTCATACAGATCCCGTATTTTCTGCTCGCTGGAGCCGGCCTCAAAGGCCGTGCGATCCCGCGACAGCCCGCGGATAATATCATCCATCTCATTGCTGGCAGCGATGTCCAGCTCCCCGAACCAGTCCCAGTGTGCGTCAGCAGCAGACAATTCGATCTGATCCAGAAGCTCTTTATTGATAAATTCATAGTAATCGTCCTGGAGGCGCGGGCCGTCAGCGTCTGTCTCCTGCCCGGAGACTTTGCCGCCCTGCGCGGACAAGCCGTTTTCCAGGGGATTTTTACCCTGTCCCGCCGCGCCGCAGCCGGTGAATACGATGAGCTGTACGGCAAGGAACAGGGCCAGTAATGATCGTTTCATAAATGAGTTCTCCTTTTCCTGTCTGATACCTGGGTAAAACAGCCTGCAAAATAGGAGGCTGAGTGATATATGAACTTTATTATAGGAGGAATTGCTCCGGGGTGTCAACTGTTTTTGCGGGATTGTTTGTCCGGACGCCGCCGATTTACCGGGCCAGCCTGGCAGGGGTGCGAATTAATGCAACGCTGTACCAGTCATTATATTTTAGATTTCCCGCCGTCTGAACTGTTACCCATCTTTTAGTCAAATCCGAAAAAACCTCTTACATTTATTGACATTTATTCGTAATAATTATACAATAAACTTGTTACATATTAGACAATGGTTCAGACTGAGTATGGATAATAGTCTAAAGGAGCAGGAAATACGATGAAGCAGGACTTTCATTACGGCAACAGACAGAGGCTTTATAGGACCCTGCCGGAGGATACGCTGGTTTTGCTGTTTTCAGGCCATGCGAAGAAAAAGACGGCGGATGAGGACTATCCGTTTTATGCGGATCGGAATTTCGTTTACTTAACGGGCCTTGACTGCGAGGGCTTTGTGTTTTTGGCCGAGAAGAGCGGGGGGCGGGTGAAGGAGACGGTTTTTATCCTTCCGCCAAACGCCCGCGATGAGCGCTGGAGCGGGAAGCGGATGCGGGAGACGGAGGCGAAGGAGCGGTCCGGGATTGAGCATACGGCTTTTACGGGCGAGCTGCGGGAGACGCTGCACCGTCTTTTGAAACGAGGGTGTTTTGCCCATGTGGCGCTGGATCTGTATAAGGATCAGGCCGGGGACGAGGATACGGAGGCTTTTTGCATGGCGGAGAGGATACGCCGCGCGGCCCCGGCCGCGCAGCTTTTGAATCTCTCCCCGCATATCCGGAGGCTGCGCACGATCAAGCAGCCGTGCGAGATCGAAGCCATGCGCAGGGCGGCGCTGATCACGCGGGACGGGATCGTGGCCATGATGCGCGCTTCCCGGCCGGGCATGTACGAGTACCAGTACAAGGCGGAATTTGACTACGCGCTGGCGCAGCACGGCGTGCTGGAGCCGGCGTTTCCGAGCATCATTTCAGCAGGGGACAATAATTTCTGCATCCATTATCATGAATATACCGGCCAGGCAAAGGACGGGGATATGGTTTTAAATGACGTGGGGGCCAAGTATGACGGCCTGTGCAATGACGTCTCCCGCGGCTGGCCGTGCAACGGTGTATTTTCCGGGCGGCAGCGCCAGCTCTACCAGTGCGCGTACAATACCTCTGAGCACATGTTTTCTGTCATCCGGCCCGGGATGGCGATGGGGGATGTGGACCGTCTGGCCCGGGAATTTAATTTTGAACAGCTAAAGGCCGTCGGCCTGTGCAGCCGCTATGAGGACGTGGATCGCTATATCTGGCACGGCGGCGCGCATCATGTGGGCTGGGATGTCCATGATCTCGTGGACGCGTCCGTGACGGAGCCGGGCATGGTGTTCTGCGTGGATATCGGGATCTACTGCGAGGAATGGGGCATCGGCTTCCGCCTGGAGGACAACTGCCTGGTGACAGAGGACGGGTGCGAGAACTTAACGGCCGTTGTGCCGCGGAGCATCGATGCGATCGAGGCCGTGATGGCGGGGGACGGCGGCGAGGCGCCTTCCCGGGAACGCGAGCCGGTTCCTGGCGGTTTTCTGGGCTGATCCGGGAGGAGGCACGGGTTCTGGGACGGGCGCTGCGCCGTTCACGCTGCAATTACATACTATGACAGACTGGAGGTACATACAGACGATATGGAGCGTTTATTGGAGCAAATGGAGAAGGCGGGCCTTGAGGCCATGTTTATCAGCCGCCCGGTGAATGTGAAATATGTGAGCGGATATACGGGGGATGATTCGTATCTCCTGATAACAAACCATAAAAAATATTTTATCACGGATCCGCGCTATATGGAACAGGCTTCCATCGAGTGCCCGGATTACATCCTGACAGAGTGGAGAAGCCGCGGCTCTGTGGGGAAGGCGGTCGCGGAGATCGCTGAGAAAGAAGAGCTTTCGGCGATCGGCTTTGAGGACGGCCACATGACGGTTGCGGAGTACCGTTCCTTTGAGGCTGAGGTAAAGGCCGAGCTCGCGCCCTTTGACGGCGTGATTGAGGGCTTCCGCTCCGTGAAGCGGCTGGAGGAGATTGAGTGCCTGCGCGCGGCGTGCGATATCGCGTCGCGGTCCTTTGACAAGATCATAAAGGATATCCGGATCGGCACACGGAAAAGGAGCTGGCGTCCCGGCTTTCCATGTATATGGTGATGGAGGGCGCGGACACAAAGCCCTATGGGAATATTCCCATTTCCGGGCCCAGGACGTCCCTGCTGCACGGGATTCCGTCGTCCAGGGCCATTGGCTACGGCGATCTGGTGCTGATGGATTACGGGTGCCAGTACCACGGTTACCTGTCAGATATGACGCGGACTGTAGTCGTGGGAAGGGCCACGAAAAAGCAGCGGGAGGTCTACGGGCTGGAGCAGCGGATGGTGGAGGCGGTCGAAGCCTTTTTAAAGGACGGCGTATCGGCCGCAGAGGCTTATGAAGAGTCAAGGCGGATCCTGGAGGGCACGGAGTACCTTCCCTGGCATTATACGGGGATCGGGCACGGAGTGGGCATGTTTGTGCATGAGACGCCCTTTATGAGCCCGCTTTCCAAAGACATAGTCCGCGCGGGAAATGTCATGACGGTAGAACCAGGTATTTATATCCCGGGATGGGGCGGGATCCGGATCGAGGATCAGCTTCTCATCACGGAAACGGGAAATGAAAACCTGATAAGCGCTACAAAGGAGCTCATAGAGATCTAGCGGCTGCCGGCAAAGCCCGGCGCGCGGCGGGAAGAAGGGCGTATGCCCTCCTGCCCGCCTGTTCGATCCGGCGGCCGCCTGTCCGTCCAGCTACCTCGGCGCGGTTCTGAAAAACGGCGCGGCGGTGAGCGCGGAGGAGCTTCCGCTCGAGGAACTGGGCGTGAAGGCCCTTGATGACTACACGCTGGAGATCACGCTGGAAAACCCGGCCGACTATTTCCTCGGCATGCTGAGCATGAGCGCGTTTGCCCCGGTCCGCCAGGATCTGGTTGAAAAATACGGCGCGGAATTCGGCGGCGGCGCGGATAAGCAGGCATACAACGGCCCCTTTAAGGTAACGGCTTACGGCGAGGGCAAGCTCGTGATGGCAAAGAACGAGGCGTATTACGACGCGGACAAGGTGAAGCTGGACAGCGTGGAGATCCTGACTGTGGCGGACAAGACGACCGCGGTTTCCATGTTCGACGCGGGCGACCTTGATTTGGTGGAGGTCCCGACCGAGCTCGCTCCCCAGTATGAGGGAAAGACGTTAAGCTATTACAACGGCTCGGACGACTATGCGGCCTTAAACCACAAGAACCAGTACCTGGCCAACAAAAACCTGCGCCTGGCGATGAATTACGCCATCAACCGCGAGGAGTATATTCTCCTGAGCCACAGCGGCCTTTACGACCCGAACCTGCGCTATGTGCTCCCGCAGGTGCACGGCGTGGACGGCGACTACGGGACCGAGTACCCGCTGGAGGCGTTTCCTGTGATCGGCGATCAGGAAAAGGCCCGGGAGTACCTGGAAGCGGCTCTTTCAGAGTTAAATCTTACAAGCGCGTCTGACATCACCTTAAAGCTGGTAGTATCGGACAATGATGCGGCCAAGAAGGAGGCCGAGGTGGTGGTCAACCAGTGGAAGAATGTTCTTGGCATCAATGTGGAGATCAACATGGTTCCGTATGCGACGAGAAACGCGCTTCTCGTTCCGGACAGCGACGAGTTTGACATCATCATGACAGGCTGGGCGCCGGATTATTCGGATCCGTACAGCTATCTGGAACTGTGGTACAGCACCTCCGGATACAACTATTTAAACTATAAGAGCGAAACGTATGACAAGTATCTGGACGCTTCCAAGATCACGAAGGGCAAGGAGCGCATGGATAACCTGTTTAACGCCGAGAAGACGCTTTTGGAGGACGGCGCGTTAGTTCCGCTCCAGTTCCGCGAGATCCAGTACATGGTATCGGATCGCGTGCAGAATCTGGGCGCGTACTTTGTCGGCCTGGACTACAATTTCGTATATGTGGATATGACGGAATAACAGGAATTCCGTTTCCAGTCACCGCAGAGCGCGCCAGGCATGCCTTTCTGCCCGTACGCTTACCTGTCCGGGCCCTGGCGCGCCCTGCCATTTTCAAAGGAGCAGCGCGCCTATGACAAAATACGTTCTGAAACGGATCGGCATCTCACTGGTCACGGTGTTTGTGCTGGT
Source organism: Otoolea muris (assembly GCF_943193115.1). Taxonomy (NCBI): domain Bacteria; kingdom Bacillati; phylum Bacillota; class Clostridia; order Lachnospirales; family Lachnospiraceae; genus Otoolea; species Otoolea muris. The sequence continues at coordinate 147,306 of NZ_CALPCY010000005.1, read as the reverse complement.
TTCCGTCGTTTTTTTCCTCGCACGGTTAATGCCGGGCGGCCCGTTTAATGATCCGAAGCTTTCCGCGACCGCCCGGGAAAATTTAAACGCCTACTATGGCTTTGACAAGCCGGTGCTCGAACAGTACCTGCAGTATCTAAACAATCTGATCCACGGCAATTTCGGCTTTTCAACGAAATATCCCAGCCGCACCGTGAATGATCTTCTGGCAGGGGCATTCCCCTACTCCGCTGATTTGGGAATCAGGGCGCTCTGTCTGGCCGTGTCCTTCGGACTTGTGTTCGGGATCATTTCGGCCTTAAACAGGGGCAATAAGATAGATTTGTTTTTTGTTCTCATCGCCGTGATCGGCACCAGCGTCCCGGACTTTATTATGGGCGCTTTGCTTCAGCATTTCTTTGGGGTAAAATGGGGCCTTCTTCCTATCGCGGAGTATAAGGGCTTCAGCTATACGATCCTCCCCTCCGTCGGCCTGGGCTTTTACACCATGGCCTCTGTCTCGCGCATCATGCGCGCCAGCATGCTGGAGGTGGTGCAGCAGGATTATATCAAGACCGCCCGCTCCAAGGGGATTTCCCGTTTCCGCGTGACGGTCAAGCACCAGATGCGCAACGCCACCATGCCGGTTGTGACCATGATGGGCCCCACCGTGGCGGCTGTGCTGACCGGGACCTTTGTCATTGAGTCCCTGTTTGCGATCCCCGGCATGGGAAAATACTATGTGGAGAGCGTTCAGAATAACGATTACTCCCTGATTCTGGGAATGACGGCCTTTTACGGCGCGTTCCTGGTGTTCTGCAACATGATCGTTGATATTCTCTACGGCGTCATCGACCCGAGAATCCGCATTGCAGGAAAGTAGGTGGATGATATGAGTGGAAATCAAGCGGAATTAACGAATCAAATGGAGATAACAAGAGACAAATTTCAGTTTGTAAGCTTTTTCCATAAGTTTCCCCAGTTTTCAAGGCTTTGCGCTATGCCAACCTCAAAATATGTATCCTTTTCCCTTGTTTTTGCCCTTATGGGTAGGTTACAAGGGAAAGTTTTTCTTATTCAGTTTTAATTCATTCCCACAACCTTATCCAAGAGTTTTGCAGATTCCCTCTTTGCCTCCCTTGTAGCGTGTGCATAGACATTTATGGTAGTGCTTACGTCCGAGTGTCCTAAAAGTTCCTGCACATCTTTTGGCTGCGCCCCGTTTGATAACAGGTTTGTTGTGTAGGTGTGCCTTAATGTGTGGAAGTGGAACCCCTCTAACTCCGGTACTTTCCTTGCCGCTGTCCGGCAGGCTGTTTCTACGGTGGCTGGAAGTTCCAGACAGCCATCTTCCCTCAGACATACAAAGGAGATTTCCGTATAATCCTCCGGCACATCCTCTGCCATTCCCAAGTTGTAATACTCATAATGTACCCGATTTTTCTCTGTAACTTCCCTGTAGAAATTCCTGTGGTAGAGTCCGCCATACTGCATACGGTTTTTAAGCTGCTGTTTCCTTGCTTTCTTCAGGATGTCAGCGAGGGCGTTCCCAAAATCAACGATCCGCACTTTCTTCCTTTTTGTCGAGCCGATTTCATGCTTATGGGTAGCGCCATTGTAGCGGACGCTTCTGCGGACTGTCAGGCATTGTTCCTCAAAGTTGATATCCTGCCAAGTCAGTCCTGCCACTTCCCCAAGCCTGAGACCTGTGAAATAGGCTATCTGTACAGGTAGGATTGCGTCTTTGCTCCGCTTGCCAAGCTGTGCAATCAGCTTTTGGTACTGCTCAAATGACAGTGGATTGACTTTGCCATTGTCGGTGTCCGTTTCTTCCGCAAACAAGTCCATATCGTCCTTTTTATGCCTCATGACTACATACTGCATGGGATTGAACGTAATGTACTGTTTCGGGAACACCGCAAAGCGGAATGACTGTTGTAATACTGCGGAAAATGACTTTACGTAGTCTTTGGAATATCCTTTGGAAACAAAATCTTCAATCGTGCCTCCAAAAGACATGATATCCATGAACTGCTGCAAATGCCCCGAAGTAACCGTTTTTAGCTTTCGTCTGCTTACAGGGTGCTGTTTAATGCGGTTGATCACCTGAAGATAAGTACCGACAGTTCCATTGCTCAATGTTCCTGTCTTTAATTCTTCCTCTGCCCATGTGTCAAGCAACTGTCCAAGGGTGATATTGTCCGCCTTTGCAATGAATTTCTTGCTTTCGTAATCTTCCATTGCCTGCCTTAACAGCTTTTCCGTTTCGCTTTTGCTTTCTGTTCCTGCATATTCTTTTTGTACCAGATTTCCACTTGCGTCCTCCACATAGAAGCGGTAGTACCATTTTTTTCCTTTCTTCCGAACTGATCCTTTTGCCATAATCGTTTCTCCTTTCGATAAACGCAACCTTTATTGCGTATGGCAATCGGAACTGATGAAATGCTTTCTGCGTGTAAGTATATCATAACTCCGGCTGCCAAGCTATACCGATTCGGATTCTTCCCCCGATACCATAGAAAGAAGATTTGCAAGCCTTATGGTGGCTGTTTCGGGATTTTTGGAATAGAGCCTCACAATATCGCCCATATCGTTAAACATATTTACGGTGTGGGTGATTTCCCTGAGAAACATAATCTCGTTATATTCCTTATTCGATTCAAACCCCATTGTCTGAGCGAGTGCGGCATTTTCCGCATTGTCCTTGAAATTCTTGCAGGCAAACTGAAAAGAATCCACGAACAATTCATATTCCTTCAACATCAGCAGCAGTAAATCTTTGGAAAAATCCGCCTCATCAGGCTTCATATCATAGGGGAGTTTGTTTACGATGGAATTCATCACATCACGAATAAATAATTCCCTATTATCCGTAATGTCCGTTTGGTATTCCTCCGTTTCCCCTTTCAGCCACTTCACAGACACATGGAGTGCTTCTGAAAGACCTTCCAAGACCAGCTTCTTTGTGTTGTCGATTGTTCCCGCCTCATAACGCACGATTGTGGAAGTGGCTACCCCCATCTTCTCTGCGACATAAGGCTGGTTTAATCCCAACTCAACCCTCCGCTGTTTTGCCCTGCTACCGATCAGCTTGCGTAACTCTTTATCTTTCATACTGATACGCCTCCTTTTTCGGTATGGACAAAGTATAGCATAGAAAAAGTAATAATGCAATATGCAACTTAAAAATGATTTTTGAATTGCTATAATGCTTGACAAGAGATTATAAAAGCGTTATAGTAAGCGTACTATTGAAATTGCATTATGCAATTAAAGGGGAGGTGAGTTAATGACCAAAACGAAAATTGCACTATCCATTGAAGAAGCTGCCGATTATACGGGTATCGGGAGGAATACCCTGCGAAACCTTGTAGAGTGGGGAAAACTACCCGTCCTCAAAGTCGGGAGAAAGGTACTTATCAAAATTGATATACTGGAGAAGTTCATGGAAGTGAACGAGGGGAAGAACCTGCGGGATAAGAATGATGTAAAGTCTGTTACAAGAAAATCAGCAGTATAAAAGGCGGCTTCTAAGGAAACCGCCCAATGGTATGTATCAGACCGAAGCCATGATATACCTACACGCAAATAAATTATATCATGTGCTTCCTTTTGGTACAAGCGGAAATTTGGGGAAAGCGGAAAAAGTGAGTTGAAAAAATAAGTTAATTTTGGAACAGCCAACTGAAAAAATCAACTTGTTTTGGTATATTCAGTTAAAAAAATCAACAGATGTTTCGGGCGTCATTTTCAATGTGATGTAAGATTGCTGCAAAAAGTTAACTGACATTTTAGATATTACTTTTTTGCTATCAAGGTTGCACTTTTTACTATCATAAGTGGCAGCACTTTTTGCTATCACAATGATGGCATTCTAAGGCAGATGACAGCATTTTTTGCTATCATGGCGGCTGATTTTACCGGCATAATCCGAACAGTTTCAAGAGAATATTACCTTCTCTTAAAGCCCTCGGCGTTTGAGAGCGAAATACACCCATTGCACAAACTTCGTTTATGCAATGGGGATTTCGCCCTTGCAGGGAGCAAATTCACGCAAGCGTGAATTACAAATGCTGCTGCATTTGTGAGAACCGCCGCCCTCTCCGCTTTCGCGCATCCGCTACTGCCATTTGCAGGAGGGAGGACAAAGCACAATACAAAGGCATTCATTTATCCGCATGAGCAAGCTGCTTGATGTCAGGGGCAGAATCACTTATATATCCAACCATGCAAAACAGGAAAACCTGTATGCAGTCTATGAAACGACAGACCGCTATTATTGGACGGAGCTTGCAAGATTCAATCAGCAGGAATTTCAAAAAAGCGGCACAGAGGGGGAATGTATCGAGGCGAGGGAATTTATCATTGCCCTGCCGGAATCTTTCCCGAATCTCTATGAGCCAGACAAACTTTTACAGTTGTTCACAGACCGCTTTAAGGAAAAGTACGGTGTGGAGTGCGTATCGGCTCTGCACCATAACAAACGAAAAACAAACTACCATATCCACCTTATTTTTTCAGAGAGGGAGAGATTGCCTGAACCCATAGAAAAGACTGCAACAAGGAATATGTTCTATGATGAGCAGGGAAAACATGTCCGCACCAAAAAAGAGATACTTGACGAAAACGGAAATGTCCGCAAAGGCTGTAAGATTGTGAAGAAAGGTGAGATATATGAGCGGAATCTTTTTACCGCCAAGAATAAGCTGTTCAAGCAGGACGAGTTTGTGGACGAGGTAAAGCATTTTTATACAGACCTTATCAATACTTTGGTAAAGAACGACAAAGAGAAACTGCACGTTTTTAACGAAAACGGTCTGTATCTTGCCACTAAGAAGATAGGGAAAAATAATCCGAAAGCGGAACAGATACAGACGGACAACGAATACCGTATGCGTTGGAATCGTGAAGTTGACAGGGCGATTGTAAGCGGCATGGCAGAAACAGAGATACAACAGATAAAAAAAGAGTACATCTCTGACCGCATCAAAGAATCTATTGATTTATTCGGCAGTCAGCCGGAACGGTTTGGAACAATCCTCATGAGTGCAGTTGCAGTATTGGCAATGCTGATTTCAAAGGTGCTGCAAAAAGCAAGGGAACTGTCTGCAAAACTCTTTGATACAGAGCAGATACAACCGCAGATGCCTGTGCAAGAACCTGTCCACCAACCATCCGAAAAGGAAGCACAGACCAAACCGAAGATACCGCCCAAACCTATTATGTCTGCCGAAGCAACCGCCTATCCAAAGCTGTTTAAGATTTACAAGGAACTGAAACGACAGAATAAGATTATTTTTGAGGCAGAAAAAGAACGCAATGCTTTGGAACTTGAGCGTGATGCCCTAAAAGGACTTGCGAAATTTACCAAGAAAGGTGAACTGCAAAGCAAAATTCACCGTAAAAATGAGGAGATTGACATCTTAAAAATCGGCTTGTCCGGCATTGTTAGAAGATATGGTTATCAGAATGTGCAGAATTTTTATCGGATTTACCATAAATCTCATAGTGCTTATATTGCTTATAGGGAACAAGAGGCTGAATGGGAAAAAATTTACGGAAAGGACAATCAAAAACAGGATAGGCAAAGTGTGCTTGAGCGGTTGAAAAATCCGCCAAAGAGAACGACAGATTGCCAGCAACAAATGACGGTTAAGAGCAAGGACCGAAGTGCAAGATAATATTTCAATCCTTGCTCTTACATAACAGTTTTTTAATGATGAATATTGAAAAATATGTTATGATAGGTTTGTAGCAGATAGCTTAAAGATTTTGGAGGAATATATAAAAATATGGAAAAATGGGACTTGTATACAAAATATAGAGAAAAGTCAGGAAAAGAGCAGATTCGAGGAGAAAAGATTCCAAACGGTTTCTACCATTTGGTAGTGCATGTATGGATACGAAATTGCAAAGGGGAATATCTCATTTCCCAACGTTCAGTTAGCAGACCAACATTTCCGCTTATGTGGGAGTGCGTTGGAGGTTCTGTTTTGATGGGGGAAAGCAGTATTGACGGAGCACTTAGAGAAGTAAAGGAAGAAGTGGGACTGGATTTACAACCCGAAGCCGGAAAACTCCTTTTTACTAAAATCCGAGGCACTGATGTTAAATATGAATGCAAAGAATTTAATGATATTATGGATGTATGGCTTTTTGAATACGATGGAGACCTGCATTTGGAAGATGCAACAACGGATGAAGTTGCTGACTGTAAATGGATGACAGTTTCTGAGATTAGAAAGTTATATGAAAACAAGAAGCTTGTGCAGACATTGGACTATTTTTTTTGTGTTATGGAAGCAGATGAACCGGATTACAGCCATATTATTGGGAAAATGGTAGACGGAACTGTTGACAGACCATTAGGCACCGCTCATCCTCGTCATTCGGAGATGATTTATCCAATCAATTATGGATATGTAAATAATGTACTTGCCGGTGATGGAGCAGAACAAGATGTTTATATATTTGGAACAAATAAACCGCTAAAGAGTTTTCGTGGCAAAGTAGTCGCAGTATGGCATCGTTTTGACGATGTGGAGGATAAGTGGATTGTGTCTTTGAATGGAGAAGATATTGCAGAAGAGAAAATATTAGGTGACATTTCATTTCAAGAGCAGTTTTTCTATGGGAAATTGTATAAATAATATTAAATTGCAATTGGTATTTATGGAATAGGAAAGGATGCCCTGTATGGTTAGAGAAATAGAAAAAAATGATTTAGAGGGTTTATTAAGATTGTATATGCAGCTACATAATAATCCCATGCCGGAAAAGACCGCAGAACTATTGCAGATTTGGGATACCATTTTTCAGGATAAAAATCATCATGTGATTGTTGCAGAGGAAAATGGAAAAATCGTATCTTCCTGTGTCTGTGTTATCATTCCTAACCTGACGCACAACCAGCAGCCGTATGCTTTTATTGAAAATGTGATAACGGATGAAAAGTTTAGAAAAAGAGGACTGGCAACGCAATGCCTAAACTATGCAAAAGAGATTGCCATAAAAGAAAACTGCTATAAAATGATGCTTCTCACAGGTTCTAAGGAAATAAGTACATTGGATTTTTACAGAAAGGCAGGGTACAACAGTGATGACAAAACAGCATTTATTCAATGGATATAGCGTGGCAAAGGAAACGCTTGACTTATATTTGGAAATGCAAAACCTAAATCGGGCAGCAATAAAGTATGTTGCTGGCATAATTAAAGTCGGGATGAATCTGGCGGATATGAAAGCATTGTGCGAAAATTATTTGTTGGAACATGGCGCGGATTCCTTTTGGTATTGGGATGTTGGTGCGTTTGTTTTTGCGGGAGATGAAACTGCTGTTTCCGTATCAGGCAAAGATTATAAAGTGACAAATAGAATCATACAGGAAAATGATATTATTACGATTGATTTAAGTCCTCAAAAGAATAACATTTGGGGGGATTATGCAAGAACGCTTGTATTTGAAAATGGCATTTTATGTGATAAAACTGACAAAATAAGAAATAACGAGTGGCGCAGCGGATTGCAGATGGAAGAATATCTGCATAAAACTCTAATTGATGTCGCAACGCCGGACATGACATTTGAAGAATTATATTATCTCATGAATGATGTTATTGTAAAAAAAGGATTTCTTAACTTGGATTTTCTTGGCAACCTTGGACATTCCATTGTGAAAAACAAAAATGACAGAATATATACCGAAAAGGGAAACCATCAAAGATTATCAGATGTTAAAATGTTTACCTTTGAACCGCACATCAGTCTTCCTGATTCCAAATATGGATATAAAAGAGAAGATATCTATTATTTTGATAACGGAAAGTTAATACAATTATAGACCGCATAGATGAAAGGATTTTATATGGGAAAACTAAATGTTGACGGAACAGAGATACAGGTCTTACAGATTGAAGAAGATGATTATATCTCTTTAACCGATATGGTAAGGAAAATTGACAATGGACCTGCTCTGATAGAAAAATGGTTACGAAACAAGAATACAATAGAATTTCTTGGTATATGGGAAGAAATGTACAATGCAGACTTTAATACTGCCGCCTATGAAGAAATCATGCTGGAGGCGGGATTAAACCGCTTTATTATGTCGGTTAAACAATGGGTAACCCGCACAAATTCAAAGGGCATTGTAGCAAAGGCAGGAAGGTATGGCGGTACATACGCATATAAAGATATTGCGTTTGAATTTGCAAGCTGGGTATCTCCACAATTCAAATTATATCTTATCAAGGAATTTGAACGGTTAAAGAAAGAAGAACAGGCTCTGCTTGGCTGGAGTGCCAAAAGGGAATTGGCAAAAATCAATTATCGAATACACACCGATGCAATCAAAGTTAATCTCATTCCGTCAGAGCTTACACCACAGCAGACTTCTATCATGTACGCATCGGAAGCTGATGTGTTGAATATGGCATTATTTGGCATGACAGCAAAACAATGGCGGGATAAGAATCCTGACAAAAAAGGCAATATCCGGGATTATGCGAGCATAAATGAATTGATATGCCTGTCAAATATGGAAAACATCAATGCAGTGCTGATTGAAGATGGGCTGAATCAAAAAGAACGCTTAATAAAACTCAATAAAATTGCAATACATCAGATGTCCATTTTGGAAGAACAGACTACAAAGATTTTGAAGTGATTTAATTCCCCCGAATTCGGGGGAATTAAAATTATTCTTACCATAATTCAAGGCTATCTTCTGCGTCAATCCACATTTGCAAGCTGCCATCGAGTGCTAAGCGGGCATATTCGAGCGGCTCATCTATTGCCAAGGCATCTAAGGCACATTGAGAGCAGGGAGTAGTCCTTAATCCATCTTCAGCCTTGTTACAGTCAATCCGCAGGATATACTCGTCAAAGGTGGTTATATCAACACTGTTGTGGTGCATATTGTATTCTGCATATATGAATCTCATATCTTATCTGTCCTTTCTTAGTTAATTATATTTTGGAGAAATTTTAGAAAGCATTTCAATCAGTTCTTCCTGCCCTGTTCATTTCATGTTATAATTTGTTACAGGTTTTTCTTTCCCTTATTTTTGCCCTTATGAGAGTTCGTAACATGAGGGAAAAGGATATAACACGAGGGAAAGCATAAGGGCAAACTCACTTGCTATAAATTTAGCGTTTTCAAGGGTTTGCAGACTTTTTGAAGATAAGATATAACAGTTATTAAATGTTATAAAAAGTGTCTTATCAGAACTGAAAGTTGTCGGCAAAAATCTGGAAAAGATGGAGTCCATTTCCCGGCCCAGCCTGATTTTCTGGCAGGAGGCGTGGCGGCGGATCCGCGGGAATAAGGTCGCGTTTTTCAGCCTCATCCTCCTGATCGCCTACGGGTTCCTGGCGATTTTTGCGCCCATGCTCAGCAAATACGGCTTTGACCAGCAGGACGCCTACGCCATGAGCCAGGGCTTTTCCGGGGCGCACTGGCTGGGAACCGACTCCCTGGGGCGCGATCTCTGGGTGCGCGTGTGGATGGGCGCCCGGGTGTCGCTCACGATCGGCCTTCTGGCCGCGGTTCTCAACACCGTGATCGGTACGGTCTTAGGGGGCTTCTGCGGGTATTACGGCGGGAAGCTCGATATGATCGTGATGCGCATGATTGACGTTATTTACGGCATCCCGTCCCTGATCGTCTGTATTCTGGTGATGGTGGTCTTGGGATCCGGCGTGCAGAGCCTGGTGATCGCCATGGTCATCGTGGGCTGGACCGGGACCTGCCATTTCACAAGGGGCGAGGTGTTCCGCCTAAAGGAACAGGAATTCGTGCTCGCGGCCCGCGTGATGGGCGAGCCGGTATTTACGATCATCATGCGTGAGATTGTCCCCAACATCATGGGCCTTCTGATCACGCAGCTCGCCATGGCCATTCCCAGCGCGATCTTCCAGGAGGCGTTCTTAAGCTACATCGGGCTCGGCATTTCCCCGCCGCAGGCAAGCTGGGGGGTTCTCGCCAAGGAGGGCACGAGAATGCTGAAGGTGGCTCCCCATATGCTGTACGTGCCGGCGTTTTTTATCTGCACCACGGTGCTGGCGCTCAACCAGCTTGGCAACGGACTGCGCGACGCCTTTGATCCGAGGCTGCGCGGCACAGAGTAAGGAGGGAGCAGAAAGAATGGCAAATAACATTTTAGAGATTAAAAACCTGGAGTTTTCCTTCCGCACTTACGGCGGCGTGGTCAAGTCCGTCCGCGACGTGAGCTTCAATGTCCGCGAGGGGGAGATTCTCGGGATTGTGGGGGAGAGCGGCTGCGGAAAAAGCGTGACCTCCCAGTGCATTCTGCGGCTGAACCCCGAGCCGCCGGGCTTCTTTGCGGGAGGATCGATCAAATACAGGGGAGAAGAGATCACGGCCAAGTCCGACCGGGAGATGCGCAAAATCCGCGGCATGGAGATCGGCTTCATTTTCCAGGATCCCATGACGTCCTTAAACCCCACCATGACCATCGGAAAGCAGATCGAGAAGATCTTTGTGGGGCGGGAGGGCATTTCCAAAAAAGAGGTGCGGGAGCGAACGCTGGAGATCTTAAAGCTGGTGGGCATCAATGAGCCGGAGCGGCGCTACAAGCAGTATCCGCACGAGCTGTCGGGCGGCATGAAGCAGCGCGTCATGATCGCCATCGCGCTCGTCGGCAAGCCGAGCATCATTATCGCGGACGAGCCGACCACCTCCCTGGACGTGACGATCGAGGCGCAGATCCTGGATCTCCTGATGGATCTGCGCAGGCAGATGAATACCTCGATTATCCTCATCACCCACGATCTGGGTGTGATCGCCAAGATGTGCGACCGCGTGCTCGTCATGTACGGGGGAAAGGTGGCCGAAAAAGGCACGGTGGAGGAGATCTTTTACGAGACAGCCCACCCCTATACGGCGGGGCTTATCAAATCTATCGCGACCCTGGACACGTCCAAGGATCAGAAGCTGGTTCCCATTGACGGAACGCCGCCGGATCTGTTCGCGCCGCCTGCGGGCTGCCCCTTTGCGGCCCGCTGTGAATTCGCGATGCAGATCTGCTATGAGAAGCAGCCGGAAAATTATCAGATTTCAGAGGAACACATGTGCGCCTGCTGGCTGCGCCACGAGTACGCGCCCAAAGTGGATATCATGAAGCGCGGGGCGGGCCGCGCGGATGGAACCGGCGGGATAAACGGGGCGGACAGGACTGATGACACGGCCGCCGCAAATGACACGAGCCGTACAAATGGGATGAAGCGTACAGGTGAAACGAGCCAGTCAAGGGAGGAGGTCCGGGCATGAGCAGGCAAATCGCACGAAACGAGCCGCTTTTTCAGGCAGAGGATCTCTGCCAGTATTTCCACATCGCCAGAGGGAAGATCTTAAAGGCCGTGGATCACGTGAATTTCACGATCTATAAAGGGGAAACTCTGGGACTGGTGGGGGAGAGCGGCTGCGGCAAATCGACCACCGGCCGGTGCCTTGTAAAGCTCTACCAGCCGGCCGCGGGGCGCATTACTTATAAGGGTAAGGACATCTTTTCGTATAACCGGGAGGAGGAAAAGCAGTTCCGCAAAAACGTGCAGATGATTTTCCAGAATCCCCATTCGTCCTTAAACCCGCGCATGACGGTCAAGGATATCGTGGGGGCGGGTATGAAGCTGCACGGCCTGGCCACGGATTCGGATCTGGACGCGAAGGTGGAGGCCATGCTCCGGCGCGTGGGCTTAAACCGGGATCACATGTCGCGCTTCCCGCATGAGTTTTCCGGCGGCCAGAAGCAGCGCATCGGCATTGCCCGCGCCCTGGCCGTGGAACCGGAATTCATCATCTGTGACGAGCCGATCTCGGCCCTGGACGTGTCGATCCAGGCGCAGGTGTTAAATATGCTGAAAGAGCTGCAGGAGGAGCTGGGGCTGACGTACCTCTTCATCGCGCATGATCTGAGCGTGGTCAAGTATATCTCGGACCGCGTGATCGTGATGTATCTGGGAACCATGGTGGAGTTTGCGGACGCGGAGGAACTGTATATGAACCCGCTGCACCCGTATACCCAGGTGCTCCTGTCGTCAATCCCGGTGGCTGACCCGCGGCTGGTGCGGGAGCGGAAGCGGATTATGGTGAAAGGGGAGATCCCCAGCCCGATCAATCCGCCGGACTGCTGCCGCTTCGTGGAGCGGTGCCCGTATGCAAAGGAGGAGTGCAGGAAAAAGCTTCCGGAGCTGCGGGAGGTGAAGAAGGGGCATTTTGTGGCCTGTCATATGGTTGGTTAGGGGAATCAGTATACTCTTTAAGGTTTGTGAAAAGGCCGCCGGGATGGATTTTGCAGGTTCCGGCGGTTTTTTATGCGCGGATCTGTGTAAGGAACTGTCAAAAAATAACTTTTCATATTGCTTGTTTTTTTCTCCGATAGTACCACTCAAAAATCAGTTACATAGCCCACTATGCGCCTGATTTTTGAGTGGCACTCCCGAAGAAAAATCCTGCGCACTATTGAAAAGTTATTTCTTAACAGTTCCTAAGAACAGTTTGCTGCCAATGCAGCATGCGGGCAGGAGCCATAAATTCAATCCCTTATGTTTCCCCCAAACCCGCCGATATTCCAACTGGAGTTTATGCATATACCGGAAAGGCGCTGTATGGCTCATACCATATTCTGACATGCAGCCAGAACAGCCGCGCCGGAGATGCGTTTAACATAAAGAGGAGAGATTGGTATGAGAATCGCAGTGATTGGAACCGGATATGTGGGCCTCGTGACAGGCGCGTGTTTTTCGGAGATGGGCAATAAAATCTGGTGTGTGGATGTGGATGAGAAAAAGATTGAGAATTTAAACAATGGGATCATCCCCATTTTTGAGCCGGGTCTTGCGGATATGGTGGCGAGGAACCGGAAGCAGGGACATCTGCGCTTTACGACAGGCATTGAGGAAGCGCTGGAGCAGTGCGAGATTTGCTTTATCGCGGTGGGGACGCCGATGGGCGAGGACGGGAGCGCGGATCTGCAGTACGTGACGGCTGTGGCAAAGGACATCGGCCGTTATATGGCGCGCCACATGTATGTGGTTGATAAATCAACGGTTCCGGTGGGGACGGCCGCGGCGGTGCGGGAGGCGGTACAGGAAGAGCTTGACAGGCGCGGCTCGGATCTGACGTTTGACGTGATCTCCAATCCGGAGTTTTTGAAAGAGGGATCGGCGGTAAGCGACTGCTTAAAGCCGGACCGCATCGTGATCGGCGCGGACAGCGAGGACGCGGCGGAGCTGATGAAAGAGCTCTATAAGCCGTATGTGATGAATACTGAAAATTTTATTGTCATGGACGTGGCCAGCGCGGAGATGACGAAGTATGCGGCAAACTGCATGCTTGCCACGAAGATCTCGTTTATGAATGAGATTTCCAATATCTGTGAGCGCGTGGGCGCGGATGTGAATAAGGTGAGGATGGGCATTGGCAGCGACAGGCGGATCGGCTATTCCTTTATTTACCCGGGCTGCGGGTACGGCGGAAGCTGCTTCCCCAAGGATGTGAAGGCGCTGATCCGCACCGCGGGCCAGTACGGCTACCATACAAGGCTTTTGCAGGCCGTGGAGGACGTGAACCAGGCGCAGAAACGGGTGCTGGTGGAGAAGATCACCGGGCGTTTCGGGGAAGATCTGTCGGGAAAATGCTTTGCCATCTGGGGGCTTGCGTTTAAGCCGGATACGGACGATATGCGCGAGGCGGCGGCGCTGACGATCATCTCTGAGCTGACGGCGGCGGGCGCGGCGGTGCAGGCATATGATCCCAAGGCCATGGCGGATGCAAAGGAATTTTACTTAAAGGGAAATGATCGCGTGACCTACTGCGACACCAAGTATGAGGCGCTTAAGGGGGCGGACGCCCTGGTGCTGGTTACGGAGTGGAAGGAGTTCAGGAGCCCTGATTTTTATGAGATTAAGGCCCGGCTTCGCGAGCCGGTTATTTTTGACGGAAGAAATCAGTACAGCCCGAAGCGGATTGCCCGGTACGGCCTGGAATATTACCAGATTGGCGCGCGCCCGGTGATCGGCAGGGATGAAAGAGGCAGACAGGAAGAAATCTTTGCCTGAAAGGCATTTATGTACTCCCGGAATCTTGCCGCGTCTGATGCTGTGAGATGATTTTTTGCCGGATGTGCACAAATTTATGAGGAGTAAGTTGATTAAATTTGGGTGCATCCGTCAGAAAATCAGCCGCAAAGGCAGGCTCGGCGAGACTCCGGGAGTTCATATTTATGGTTCCTGTTTTTCAGATATAGGAGATTTTAGCGGGATGTATAACGGTGTAACAGCTCTGGTTGTCTGAATGGTTACGAAACGAATTTTTATTTCCCGAAAAATTTAAAAATGGGATTGACTCTCCCCTACGGTCAGGGTATACACTGTCCATAGGCTCGAGTCAACAAATCCCGCGCAGGCAATGGGATATGCCGGGGCAGCCGCTAAATGTGCATGAAAGCCTGCCTGTTGCCCGCGGGAATCCATTATATGTACTTTCAGAATCTCTCTGCACCTGATTTTGTGAGTACATTCATCACGAAAGGAGGTATCAGGGGATGCTGCAGATCGGAGAGTTTTCCAAGATTTGCCAGGTCAGCGTGAAAACGCTGCGCCATTACGATAAGATCGGCCTGCTGGCGCCGGCAGAGGTGGATCGTTTTACAGGCTACAGGTACTACCGTGTTGAACAGATTGACACGATGAACTATATTCAGCGTCTGAAACGGTATGGCTTTTCTCTGGAAGAGATACAGCACCTGATTGCCATTTCGGAGCCAAAAGAGCTCGCAGCCCGGCTCCGGCAGCAGAAGGAAAAGCTGGAGGCAGGGCAGCAGGAGATGGCCATGATCCTGAACGAGCTTAGGACACATATTTCTGTATTTGAAAGGACAGGTGATATTATGACGGTTCAGAAGGGGTATACAATTGAAATCAAGGAGTCTCCGGCCATGTATGTGCTGGCAAAGCGCGCGGTTATGGGCGTGGACGAATTCGGCAAGTATTACGGTACACTCTTTGAGCGTGTGCCTAAGGAAGGCGTTACGCCTACAGGACTTACGGGCGCCAGGTACTATGACAAGGAATTCAACCATGAATCATCAGATGTGGAGGTGTTTGTCGAAATCAGGGAAGCGGATAAGGCGGACGCGGCCATAGAGCCGGTAACATGCGCGGTGACCATGCATCATGGCGCATATTCCACGCTTTCAGAGGCATACGGCGCGATCGTATCCTGGATTATTGAGAACGGCTATGAATATGCCGGCGCGCCGTTTGAGCGGTACATCAAAACACAGTTCAATTCACTGTCTCCGGAGGACTGGGAGACGGAGGTGTACTTCCCTGTCCGCAGGAAGTGATCCCCGCCAGCAATCGCACTGCCTGAATATAATCGGGACAGTACACTAGAGCGTGTTTGAAAATTCATTCCTGGCATCTGCACGCCCCACTTCGCGGTATATTTGTGCCAAATTCACTTAACGTAGCCCACTGCGCCGCGTTCATTTGGCACAAATCTCCCACAAAGTGGCACGCACAGCTACCAGAAAGCAATTTTCAAACACGCTCTAGTACAGCATTGCGTAAATAATGATGAATTCAGCGCCTGCTCTTTGCGCCAGCGCCGCGTTGTCGTCAGTCAACGATGCCACCGCATCGCCTCCCTCCTCCGCCTTGCCCTGACACAAATATCAGTGATTAAATTGCTAATGGTATACCAGCATATGTCCACTTAAATGGGTGTGCTGTAAGATTATATTGTTCAATAAAGCGCTGGATGCCTGCTTCCAGTTCTTCTACTGACAGGTAGCTTTTCCGCTTCTCCCTAAAATATCGGTAGGAATCCCGGTGTTTTTTGGTATAATAAAAGTAAGACAGCGATTGGACAGCAGCCGGAGAACTGGCGGCAGACAGGCGAAAGCGGAATTGTGTAAGCTTAAGGCAGAGAAAAACAGCAGTAGGAGGTGTGGTTCCCATGTATCTGAAACGAAAAATATATGATCGACTGATGGAATGGAAGAACGACAAAAGCCACAGCACCTTGGAGGTAAACGGCGCCAGGCAGACCGGAAAGACCTACATCATCAATAAATTTGCAGATGAAAATTTCAAGCATAAAATCTACATTAATTTGTTTGACCTTTCCGGAAAGCAGTTTATGGAGTGCTATCAGAAAGCAACGGAATGGGTTCCGGGAAGCAGACGGCCGGAGTTTCCGCTTCATGAGGCGGTCCGCCTGTATGAACCTTCTTTTCAGAACTGTGGGGATACGGTGATTATCATTGATGAGATTCAGGAATCTTCAGAGATTTATAACCGGATCAGAGAGTTTACCAGACAGTTTCAGGCACGATTTATCGTCACGGGAAGTTACCTTGGACGGGTGCTGGAACCGGAGTTTCACTATGCCAGCGGGGATATTACAAAGCTGCGGATTTATACCCTTTCCTTTGAGGAATTTCTGGAGGCATTGGACGGGGAGCTTTGTCAGGCATGGAGAAGGCTTCCTTTGCCTGAGGCAGATGACAACTGCCCGGAGGTGTATGACCGGCTGAGACTGGCCTATGACCAGTATTGCCAGATTGGCGGCTATCCGAAGGTAGTGGAAGCATATCTGGAAAGGCGGGACATTCTGGCAGCCCGGAAGGAGCTGGTGCGGATTATCCAGATTTTTTTGGAAGAATCCATGCGGTATTTTAAGGATATTACGGATATCAGTGTGTTTACTAATATTTTCTTAAGTATCTGCCGTATCCTTTTGCGGGAAAAGGAGGGACTGGAGGAGGACAGTGTCAGTGAGGAACTGCAAAAACTGGTGACGAAGAATTATTCCAGCAACCTGTCAAAAGAAACCTGCAACCGGGCGATTAGCTGGCTGTACCATTCGGGGATTATCGGATTCTGCGGAAAGATTATTGAAATGGACTTTCTGGATTTTAAGCCGGGAAGACGGTGCTTTTTTATGGACCCAGGGGTTGCGGCCTACTATTTTAACAGGGCAGGAACTACGGAGGCGGCTGTTTACGGAACGCTGAATGAAAACTATGTATTCATCAATCTTTTGAAGCGCCAGGATTTCCCGGAGGAGATTACCTTTGAGATGCCGGCATTTGCCACATATAAGGGCGGAGAGATCGACTATGTGGTGCAGACAATCCGGGGACACAGAAGATATCTGGTGGAGGTGAAATCAGGAAAGGGAAGGGCGGCTACTGCCCTTAAGGCACTGGAGGCTGGAAAGGCGGATTACCTGCTGTATCTGAAGGGCAACACCAAGGGCGGCAGGGAAGGGAAAATTTTCACGCTGCCTCTTTATATGCTGGAGCAATTTGAGTTTTAAAAATAAGAAAGAATAGAGATTCTATTAAGAAAGGCCGTGGGAAACTGCGGCCTTTTGTGATACCACAATATGCGAAGGATTCGGAAAAAGAAGAAGGAGTCTATGGAGTTAAAGGAAAAATGGCTTGATGAATACTGCAATAGCTGTGGCCGGCAGATCAGTACCTGGGACAAGCGGATATCAAAGGTACCGGCCTACAAATATCCTTGCTGTGAGGATTGTATTGCAAAGGAATATGATATGGAGCCGGAAGCTCTTCGCAGGCGCATGGAAAATGTGTTTGGAATGCGGCCCTGTCTGGGACTGTAGGGGTCTGCCATGAAAGAGTACAACCTTTTTACACAAAAACTCTTTGAGCAGGGCTATACCTTTGAACATTATCCAAACTATGCCAAAATGCCAAACCCGGTGATTCCCTGCCCTTACAAAAAATTCCAAAAAAGTCTTATGAGAATCCTATTTATTTTATGAAAGGCCCAAAAGCCAGTGTACCTTGACAGCAGAATAGCTTCAGTTGGGACAAATTGTCTCGAACTTAATAGGGGCTGTCCAGAAAATGCGCCTCGGCCTCCTCCAGCCCCCGGCAGTCGAAAACCTCATAGAGCTCGGCCGCCACGCGCCGGATGTCCTCGGGGGAAAAGCCGCAGTTTTCCATCGCGTAGATGGCATAGCCCCGGCACCCTATGGCTTGCCGGGCAGATTTCGCTTGTTGGGAGGAATCCCAAACCCTCTGAAATACCCCGTATTTCCCACAATGCCACACAGGACAGCTTTACCAAAGTTATGCAAAAATTCTTTTCCGTCATTTATGAAAATGGTATAAACTTTTCGCACCCACTTGACAACTGAAATGTGTAGCAGTAAAATAAATTCCTGTAATTAGAATTCTAAGTAGAAACGGGTGATACCATGAGGGACGAAAAAAAGCTAATGGAAAAATATGACAAGTTGAATCGGAGAATGCTGAGATACTTTTCAAGTTTTTTCACAGGTACACAGATAACCAGCATTCAAGGTCTTATCCTGCATTATATTATCGTTGAATCGGAGGCAAGGGACATATTCCCCAAAGACATAGAAGAATTTTTAGAAATTAAAGGTTCTTCTGTCACGAGCCTTATCAGCAATCTGGAGCGCAATGGCTATTTGCGCCGTGAAAGTTTGGACAGCGACAGGCGTTATAAGAAACTTGTATTGACAGAACAGACGCTTGCGATAAAGGACGATATTACAAGCCGTGTCAATGAGTACATGCACAGTATGTTCGCCGGTATCTCCGAAGATGATTTGGAAGTCTTTGAAAAGGTCATTCTGCAAATGACGGAGAATACAAAATAGGTATTCTTTTGCCTGTATAATTAGAATTCTAATTAAAAGGAAAGGAGGATGGATTGATAAAGAAAAATTGTATTGGCTGTTTTTTTATGATAAGATAGATTGTATGAATAAGTGATGTTTGAGATTCTGAGAAAGGAATGGGGATATGGGACGATATTTAGACAGCAGAGATCCTTTTGAATCATACAGGGGAATTGCCGGGACCCGGTTTTTTGTGGATAAAACATTGCTTTTGGAAGATATTTTGAAGGCGGTTGAAGTAGATGGGCAAAGGTATTTGTGCATTACAAGGCCGCGGCGCTTTGGTAAGAGTGTTATGGCGAACATGGTGGCGGCATTTTTAGGGAGGGAGAGGAAACAGGAGACCTTTTTGACCGGTTGGAGATTGGGCAGTCGGAATGCTGCCATGGGCATTTGAATCAATATCCGGTTATTTATATTGATTTTAGTGAAATTCCGGAGAACTGTGTTTCCTATCGTGAGTATATCAGCCGGGTGCTGGAGGGCTTGAAACAGGATTTGTCGGAAGCATTTCCGGAAATCGTTACGGATACGGGAATATCGGTATGGGATATATTGAAGCAGGTTTTCCGAAAGGCAGGGATGAAGTTTGTTTTTGTAATTGATGAATGGGATTCCATATTCCATATGTCTTTTATTACAGAGGAGGATAAAAAGGCGTACCTTCTTTTTTTGAAGTCTCTTTTAAAGGATAAGGCATATGTGAAGTTTGTGTATATGACAGGGGTGCTTCCCATTACAAAATACTCCAGTGGTTCGGAACTGAATATGTTTGTGGAGTATGATATGACGGTGATGGAGAGGTTTAGTGACTGCTTTGGGTTTGTGGAAAGGGAGGCTGACCGTCTTTTTGATATTTACCTTCAGACAACGAAAAAGCCGAAGATTACACGGAAGGATCTGGAGGTGTGGTATGATGGGTATTATACGGCAGCGGGGGAGAGATTATATAATCCCCGTTCTGTGGTGTGTGCGCTGGTTAATAATCAGCTGGCAAATTATTGGACCAGCTCCGGGCCGTATGATGAGATATTCTTTTATGTGAAAAATAATGTGGATGATATGCGGGATGATCTGGTTCTGATGGTTGCCGGTGAAGGGGTGGAAGCGGAGATTCGGAATTATGCCGCTGTTTCTATGGAGCTGAATACAAAGGATGAAATTTATTCGGCTATGGTAATCTATGGCCTGCTTACCTATATGGATGGAGAGGTGTTTATTCCGAATAAGGAGCTGATGGATAAGTTCCGGGAGCTTCTTATGGGCAAGGAGTCCATGGGATATGTGTACCGGCTGGCTAATGAGTCGAAAAGGATGCTGGCGGCAACCTTACATGGGGATACAAGGGTTATGCGTTACGATTTAAGGGAAAAATGGGGGAGAAGCCAAAGTATACGGGGAGGATTTTAGCTGTGGGAATCAGTTACAGCACAAAGACGAAGGAGCATTCCTGCAGGGTGGAAGTGTTGTAGAAGATTTGCAGGGTGAGACAAGTTTTGTGTTGGTTTGTTTGGGCGCCATTATGACATAAAGAAGAAATGTGTATTTAGATGGTGTGGAATCGTAATGGCTGCTGAATTTAGAAGAGAGGTCCCCAAAATGTATAATTTATCAGAAAATATTGAGGAAAATGGTAAAAAAGGGTATCAGGGAAGAACGGATTGAGGCTATAGATAGAATGATTAAGGCCAACGCTGCCAAAGAACAGATTATTTTGTATGGATATACGGAAGCGGAATATATAGAAGCGGAAAAGTTTATGTATATGAATGCATAGATGTGGCTGGCTGCTGTCTGGGAGAAGGAGATATAAGGCATGGAGAGCCATAGGAGTTGAAACTGAATATTGCAAAATGGGAAGCAGTCATCAGATTTGGTGGCTGCTTTTTTTGTGCCCAAATGGGCGGAACGGAGGCTGGCGGTATTGGTTCGGAAGGTAAAGAGTGTCCTGGAGGATGTGGGCAGAAAGACGGAGAGTCAGATTCCCCCTGCTCCACTTTCCGGCCAAATCATATTTTAACGGCTCTGGTTTACCTGGCCCTACAAATGGAGTCCTTTTGATATCCTTAATCAGTTCACTCACTCTTTTAACAATTTTCTTATCCATCTTTTGCCAATAAAGATAATTTTCCGTGAAAGATACATTCATATGCGAATCCTCCACATCAAAATTCACTAATTTTCCCTCTTCCGCCTGTTTTATCGATTCCTTTAACCATTCATAATTCGGCTTACTGTGTCTGATATGAAGATTTTCCATCAGGCTGTCATATTGGGCCCGGGACATTAAAACAACATTTTCGTCATTTTTTCTTGTGATAATTGCAATTTCAGAATCCCGGACAACACGATCGCATACTTCTTTAAAATTATTTCATACATTTGAAAAATTAGCCGCTATCATTTTCCACATTCCTTTGCTTATAGTATATAAAAGGAAAAAAATAATTATCAATATTCTGTACTGAGAACGATTTGATGCCGAAACAGTTCAGGTTGTCTGAACTGTTACTTGTCAGGCGCGGTTTAATAGGGTTTCACTTCTGAAATGTAGTATGCAGATGGCTTTAAAATGATTTTACGGTTTCATTTTTGGATTTCGTAGAATAACGTATTCTAAGAAATTTCATTTATTATACTACGGTTTTCCCCTTATTTCAATAGCAGTTTCTCTCATAAATGTTTTAAAATTCTATAAATATTCTTTGTGAATTTCTTAATTAAAACTCATCAAAAAATAAATCAGATAATTAAATAAATTTTAACACAATTATCTTTCGTAGATTACGTTATTCTACGAAATCCGGGAGGTTTCTATGTGGTATGTGCTGGAATGCCGGCGCGGGCGGGAAGAGCGGATGCTCGACGCCTGCCGCAGGCAGTTATCCCATGAGGCGCTGGAAGATGCTTTTGTATTCCGCTGCGAGCGCTTCTGGCGTTCGGACAGGGCGTGGAGGCGGGTGGAACGGGACATGTTCCCCGGATACGTCTTTTTACAGAGCGCCCGGCCGGGGCTTTTATCGGAAGAGATAAAGAAATACCGCGCGCTCCTGCCGGTTCTGGGCGAGCCGGGTTATCTGATCCCTGTATACCGGGAGGAAGAGAATCACCTGCGGCAATTATGCGGGGAACAGCATGTCCTCGGACTCTCGTACGGATACCGGGACAGGGAGCGCGGGTGCGACTGTATTACAAAGGGCCCTCTGAAAGCGGCCGGATCCCGGATCCTCGCCATTGACTGGCACCGGCGGTTTGCGAGGGTGGAGGTTCCCCTGGCAAGGAGGACGGCCGTCATGTGGGCCGGGGTTGCGTTTGACGGGCGCGGGGGCCATGGACAGCAGCGGTAAGACCGCGGCTTCAGGCCGTCCCACAACGATTGCGGCGGACAATGGGGCGGCGGCGCAGCGGCCGCGGCAGACAATGGCGCAATGACACAATGACACAACGATACAAAACAGGCTGTACAGCTACGGAGGCATGCAGGCTGGTTGTATCTGCATAAGGGACAAAATGCAGGGGCGGCTGTCCGTGCGGGGCAGGGAAACTATTCTAAAACCGTGCGGCGGATGGAAACAGGCATTTTGGCAGACAGGGCTTTGGGGACGCTTGTTCCGCAGGGATGGCGGAGCGCTGCCCGATCGCCCGGAAATAAAATCATCTGCCTGTGTTTACCAAAGCCGCCGCGGGCAGGAGGACAAATTTCATGTGGTATGTGATTTGGACCGTGACAGGCGGGGAAGAAGCGCTGGCAGGGCGGATCCGCAGCCGGCTCCCTTCCCGCCTGTGCAGGGAGTGTTTTTGCATGAAACGGGAATCCATGAAAAAACTGGGAGGCGAATGGGTAGAGCTTACGGAGCCGCTGTTCCCGGGGTATGTCTTTCTGGACACCGGGAACCCGGAGGAAGCGTTTTACAGCCTTAAAAGGCTTCCGGGCTTTGCCGTGCTCATAGGCGGAGGCCAGGGGGGTTTTATCCCGCTGGAGCGTGAGGAGGAGGCGTTCCTCGCGGCGCTGTGCGGGCAGGCGCCGGGATACCTGGTCAAAAATACCAGGGTTTATCTGGATCCCGGAGGGAAGATCCGCGGCTTTAAAGGGCCGCTGGAGTTATTTAAAGACAGGATTCGGGAGGTGAACCTGCGCAAACGCTATGCGGTCCTGGATATCCCATTAAGGGGGAAGGAAAAAACAGCCCTGTTTGGGATACGGCTTGAAAAGGACGGGTGAGGGCAGAAGAAAACAGGAAGAAGAAATAAAAAAGAAAGAAGGAAAAAAGAAGCAGGAGGCAATTGCTCCAGGAACCCCGCAAAACCGGCCGCAAAGGTGGGACGGCGCAGGGGTGTTCAGGAGCACATGACAGAGAAAGCGGGGAAAAAGGATGTTGAAGGTACCATTTTCGCCTCCGGATATTTCGGAGGCAGAGATCCGTGAGGTGACGGAGGCGCTGCGCTCCGGATGGATCACCACCGGACCGAAGACGAAGGAGCTCGAACGGCGGGTGGCGGCCTATGTCCATGCGCCGAAGGCGGTCTGCTTAAACTCAGGGACGGCCTGCATGGAACTGGCGCTGCATTTCCTGGGCGTGGGGCCCGGGGATGAGGTGATCACAAGCGCCTACACGTACTCGGCAAGCGCCAGCGTGGCATGCCATGCGGGGGCGGAGGTGGTCTTGGTGGACACCGCGCCCGGCTCGTATGAGATGGATTACGCGAAGCTGGAGGAGGCGGTCACAGAGCGGACCAAGGTGATTATCCCCGTGGATATCGGCGGCGTGATGTGCGATTATGAGCGGATTTATGAGATTGTGGAGAGAAAAAAGGGATGTTTTTCTCCCGCTAATGAGGTTCAGGAGGCATTTGGGCGGATCGTGGTCCTGGAGGATGCGGCCCATGCGTTCGGCGCGGAGCGGGCCGGGAAGAGATGCGGGGAGACGGCGGATTTTACGAGCTTCTCCTTCCATGCCGTTAAAAACTTCACAACCGCCGAGGGCGGCGCGCTTGTATGGAGGAACATCCCGGGGATGGACAATGAGTGGATCTACCGCCAGTTTATGCTCCTGTCCCTGCACGGGCAGGACAAGGACGCTCTGGCCAAGTCGAAGCCCGGGGCCTGGGAGTATGATATTGTGATGACAGGCTATAAGTGCAACATGACGGACATTATGGCCGGAATCGGGCTGGCGCAGATGGAACGCTATGCGGGGATGCTGAAGCGCAGGAGGGACATCCTGAATGTCTATGAGGCGGAGCTGGGAGGGCTCCCGGTGGAGCTGCTTTCGCATGACGGGACGGACCGTCTGGGGAGGGAGTACCACTCCAGCCGCCATCTGTGCCTGGCGCGGCTTTGCGGGAAGACGGAAGCGTTCCGGAACGCGCTTATTGAGGCGCTGGCAGAGAAGGGCGTGGCGGCGAATGTGCATTATAAGCCGCTGCCGATGCATACCGCTTATAAAAAGCTGGGATTTGACATAAAGGATTACCCGAATGCATTTCACCAGTATGAAAATGAAATCACGCTGCCGCTGCACACCTGCCTGTCGGATGAGCAGGTGAAATGGGCGGCGGAGGCGTTCCGGGAATGTTATGCCGGGCTGTAGGGAGTTTGCGCCGGGCGGCAGGAGGTTGACATTGGGCGGCCGGGCGCTCCTGGGCAGCCGGTTTCGTTTGTTTACTGACTTCGGGAAGCAGGAACAAAAAGGGAAGGGAGTGGAACGGGATGCTCTGTAAATGGGAGGCGCTTCCGGAATTTATGAGGACAGAGGAGGTGCGCCCGTACTATCAGGCGCTGTACCGCCGCCGGGCGGGGCTGGCCGTAAAGCGGACGTTTGACTTTGCCGCGTCGTCTGTGCTCCTGGCGCTTTTGGCGCCGCTTTTTTTGTTTCTAGCTGTTTTGGTTAAGCTGGACTCGGAGGGGCCGGCATTTTACCGCCAGGAGCGGGTGACGCAGTATGGGAGGCGGTTTTACATATATAAGTTCCGGACTATGGCAGAGAATGCGGACAGGAAGGGCAGCCTGGTGACGGTCGGGGATGACGCGAGGATCACGCGGGTGGGAAGGAAGCTTAGGGGCTGCCGCCTGGACGAGATCCCGCAGCTTATCAATATCTGGAAGGGCGAGATGACCTTTGTGGGGACGCGTCCGGAGGTGGCGGGGTATGTGAGGGCGTACACAAAGGAAATGTACGCGACGCTGCTGCTGCCGGCGGGCGTGACCTCTGAGGCCAGCATCCGCTTTAAGGATGAGGCCCTGCGGATGGAAAAAGCCTGCTCTGCCGGAGCCAATATAGACGAGACGTACATCCGCACAGTGCTGCCGGAGAAGATGAAATGGAACCTGCGGGAGATGGGGAAATTTTCGTTAGGACGGGAAATGCGCACGCTTGTAAAGACCATGTATGGGGTGCTGCTGCCATAAAAGGGCGGGCTCCGGGCGTTCTGCAGCGTTCATTTTATAAAATCAACGCTCTAGTACATCATTGCATTAATTCGCGAGTAAAAAGCGCTTGATATTCGTGTCATCTGTGCGTCTGCGAAGCGACGGCGTAGTGGAGCCTACGGCTAGCTTCGCAGGCGTGCAGAGGGCGCGGATAGCGAGTGCGGTTTACTCGCGAATTAATGCAACGATGTACTAGCTGTACGTGAACGATTATGACGAGATTGGATAGGAAAACATATGAAACAGATTTGGATATTAAGCCATTACGCGGCCGGGCCATCCTATGGTTCAGCGCTGCGGGACTGGAGCCTTGCCAGATATCTGCAAAAGCAGGGCTATGAAGTAAAGATATTTGCCTCGAGCTTTGTCCACAATACGGATCTGAATTTCTGCGGGGAGAAACAGCGGTTTGCGGAAAAAGACGTTGACGGGGTTTTCTTTGTCTTTGTCAGGACAGGAAGTTATGTGGACAGCGGAAGAAAGCGGATTAAAAATTTTCTGGAGTATTATGTCCGCGTGCTTTTTGCCGGCGGGCGGTACGGGAGGCCGGATCTGATCGTGGCCGCCATGCCGTCCCCATTTGCCTGTGTCGCCGCCGCGCAGCTTGCCGGAAGATACCGGGTTCCGTGGATCATGAGCGTGGTGGATCTGTGGCCGGAATCCATTGTCACCTACGCG
The DNA here is from genome assembly GCF_943193115.1 of Otoolea muris. NCBI lineage: Bacteria > Bacillati > Bacillota > Clostridia > Lachnospirales > Lachnospiraceae > Otoolea > Otoolea muris. The sequence continues at coordinate 121,513 of NZ_CALPCY010000005.1, read as the reverse complement.
GATTATTCCAGATACAATCCGCTCATTATCGGGCTGTACCAGTTGGAAAAATGGCTGTATAAGAGAGCGGACGCGATCGTATTTACATGGGAAGGCGCGTATGACTACATAAAAGATCGCGGCTGGGACAGGGAGGTACCAAAAAAGAAATGCTTTTACATCAATATCGGCGTGGATTTAAACGATTTTTACAAAAACAGGGAGGCGTTTCAGATCGAAGATCCCGGCCTGGAGGATGAGACGGCCTTTAAAGTCATGTACTGCGGGAGTATCCGCACCGCAAATGACATTGACACGGTGGTTGACTGCGCAAAGGAGCTGGGGAAAAGAGGATATGAAAAAAAGATCCTCTTCCTGATTTACGGAGACGGCCCGGATCGGGCTGTGTTAGAGGAGAAATGCCGCCGGGAAGGGATTGGAAATGTCCTGTTTAAGGGTTTTATCCCAAAGAATTATATCCCCTTTGCGGTTTCCAAAAGCGACTTAAATCTCCTGAATTTAAAGCCCTCGTCAACACAGCGGTACGGCAACAGCTCCAACAAGCTGTTTGAATATTTTGCCGCCGGAAATCCCGTGCTGGCCAATATTGATGAAGGGAAATATCCGATTATAACAAAGTATGGCTGCGGGATGGTATTAAAGGACCGGAGCGTGAAGGCGTATTCCGACGCGGTGGAGGCATTCTATCACATGGATCAGGAACAGCGCGCACAGTACAGGGCAAACGCCTTAAAGGCGGCGGCGCTGTTTGACACGGAGCGGTTAAACAGGCGGTTTGAGAGGATTATAAACAGGCTGCTGGGCCGACCGGAGCCGGAGACGGCAGGGGCTTGGCAGGAAACGAAGCCGGGACAGGAAACGAAGCCGGAAACCTGCAGCCCGCAGGAGCTTAGGAGGCTTCAGAAGGTTACGCTTTATCTGGCGGAATATTTTGTGGAGTTCTGCCGGGAACATGGGCTGATGTGTTATATCTGCGGGGGAGGCTGTATCGGGGCGGCGCGGCATCAGGGATTTATCCCGTGGGACGATGACCTCGATTTTTTTATGCCGCGCCGGGATTATGACCGCCTGTGGGCGCTCTGGCACACGCACGCGGACCGGAGATTTGCCATCAGCCGTCCAACGGGGCGCAGGCTGGATCACAACCAATACACAACTGTGCGCGACAGACGGACAACGATGATCAAGCCATATCAGGCGGATCTGGATATTGTGCATGGGGTGGGGCTGGATATTTTTCCCCTGGACGGGCTGCCGGATTCGCGGGTAAAGCGCCTGACGCAGATGGGCTGGGCCTGCCTCCACTCCCTGCTCACGACCGGGCAGATACCGAAACGGCACGGGCGGGCTGCGGCTGTGTGCTCCGGGATTATTTTAAAGATATGTTCCCCTGAATGGCTGCGGACCGGTTTGTGGCAAAGGGCGGAGAAGGAGATGTCAAAATACAGCATTGAGAGCTGCCGCTATATCACGGAATTATGCGCCGGGCCCGGTTATATGAGGAACCGGTATCCGAAGGAGCTGTTTGCGTCCGCGGCCTGGATGGCGTTTGAGGATACAAAGCTGCCGGTTCCGGTCGGATATGACGCGTATTTAAGAATCGCGTTCGGGGATTATATGGAGCTTCCGCCGGAGGAAAAGCGCGTCGCGCAGCATGAGGCGGTGAAGGTGGATCTGGAGCACGGGTGCCGGAGGTATAAGGGAATATATTACGATGTAAACACTCATAACTGAAACAGGATTGGAAAGGATGAAGAATTTATTAATTGTTGAATACGATTTAAGCGAAACAGGCGGAGGGGAGACTGTAGCAGTAAAGCTTGCAAATGAATTTTCAAGATTTAAGGATAGCAATACATATTTACTATCGATATGCACCAAAACTTCCAAAATCCCATATGAAATTGATGATAATGTCAAGCTGGTTTTATGGAAGACATGTAATAAAAAAGTGCTTTCTACGATTCTGTTAAACACGAAACGTTTCAATCGGTTTCTAAATGAAAAAAAGATATCATTAGTGATATTTATTGGATGCGTATCATCACTGCTGGCTATGTTTATAAAAAACAGGGGTTTAAGGATAATTTCATGTGATCACTCTGGCTTAATAAATCAGTGGAGCAATAAAAAAACTGTTTTGTGTAAATGGATTCAGGCAAGATATTGTGATCATCTGATTGTATTGAATGAAAGAATCAAAGAAGAATTTGAACGTAAATTCAAATGTGCCGGAGGAAAAATAGTTGTAATACCTAATTGGTTTGAAAAGCCCACAGTGGATTATAAATATGAAATTGATTCAAAACGTATCGTATCGGTTGGCAGATTATCAAAAGAAAAGGGATACGGCCTGCTTTTGAAGGCAGCGGATATTGTATATAAAAGCTGTCCGGAATGGAAGTGGGATATTTACGGAGATGGGCCAATGCGCCGTGAATTAGAAAAAAAGATTAATGAGAGAAGCTTAAATCATTTTTTGTCATTGAAGGGAAACGTAAAAAACGCAGCGGATTTATTGCCTGGATATGCAATGCTTGTATTGACTTCATATAGAGAGGCAATGCCGTTAGTCATACTGGAGGCAAAGTCCAGGAAACTTCCGGTTATCAGTTTTGACATACGGACTGGGCCTGCTGAAATGATTTGCAATGGAACAGACGGCTACTTGATAGAACCATTTCATGTGAAACAGATGGCGGAAAAAATAATTTTTTTAATAAAAAACAGTGAGAAACGAATTCAAATGTCTTGTAAAGCAGGCGAAAATCTTGAAGAGTTTTCCAAAGAACAAGTGCTGCTCAGTTGGAAAAAATTACTTGAAAGTATCTGATATTTCAGAAAAAATGCGGAGGTAAAAATGAATGTTGCACTGATTATCGCAGCCGGTTCAGGAAAAAGAATGAATCAGGATATCCCGAAGCAGTTTATCAATGTTTATGATAAGCCGGTTCTCATTTATACATTGGAAAGCTTTCAGCGGCATCCTGAAATCGACGCAATTGAAGTAGTCTGCCTTGACGGATGGCATGACATTCTTCGCGCTTATGCAAAGCAGTATAATATATCAAAACTACAATGGATTTTGTCTGGGGGGATGACAGGGCAGGAGTCAATCAGAAACGGGGTTTATTATCTGGAAGCATTCTGTAGCCAGGATGATATTGTTATTATTCATGACGGGATTCGTCCTTTAGTAGATGATACTGTGTTATGTGACGTGATTATCAAGTGTAAGAAATATGGAAATGGCGTAACGGCTCTGCCCTATAACGAACAGATTTTCAGAGTAAAGGACGAGTATTCGACAGAAGAATATATTCCGCGAGAACAGCTTCGGCGGGTTTCCACGCCGCAGGCCTACCGTTTTGGTAAGCTGGATTGGGCATATCATACGGCCTTTGAGAAAAAAATAGGTATTTATGGTTCATCATACACAAATACAATGATGGTGGATTTGGGAGAAACTCTGTACTTTGCAGCCGGTTCTGACAGGAACATCAAGTTGACGACAAAGGATGATTTAGAGATGTTTAAGGCATATTTAAAGCTGGAAAAGGATACGTGGCTGAAATGATCAATCTGGACACAGAAACAGGCAGTGGGCTTAAAATAAAGTATTGGTACGTATTTTTTTCAGCATTTTATTACTTTTCAATAATGCTGAAAAATTACAGGTTTCTCACATATATTTACTATTATTTAATACCGCTGATATTCCTTCTGTTAAATTTTAAATGGGTACTGGGAAAGATAAAAAAGTTATTTTCAAAATATCTGTTTATATTTACATTTTGTTATTTATTTATGTGTATTGGGGCTGTCCTGATTCCAGCAATATTAAAAACCGGAGACTACAGCTATTTATTGGATGGGCCTATCATAGCTATTGTTAAGAAAAGTATTGTCCTGTTTTTTCTTCTGCTTGTGTATGAGAAGAAGATCAGTAAAAAACCAAATATATATGAATTTATACAATATTATATATATTCGGTGATTTTATATGTGTTAGTTACGCTTATAATCTGTATCATCCCATCCTTGCACGGATGGGTAATTGAAAATATTTATTTAACAGATTTTCAGCGCGAAAAAATAGTAGAGACGGCTGCTTATACAAGAATTGGCTGGGGAGGTTTTTCTGTTTTTAGTTATACATTACATTGTTCTTTTGCTATGATTTGCAGCAGTATTATGGCTTTTTATTACAAATACCAAAGTAAATTATTTTGGAAATTTAATATTTGTATTCTCATTTTGTTAATTGGAAATATGTGTTATGGGAGAAGCGGGCTGGTCATATCAGTAATTAATTTATCCGTTTTTTTACTTACCCTTTATTTGAATAAACAAGGCAGAGTATTAGCTTATCCTATCTGCAGCGGGGGAATTATTACATTCATTTTAATTTTTAAAGAAAAAAATGAAAAACTGCAAAATTGGTACAATTGGTATTTTTCGGTGATTAATAATTTTATGGAGACAGGAAAATTTACAACAGGTTCTCTGGAAAGCATGTATCGGATGTATTTTATTCCTGCGCTTGAAACGGTTGCAGTTGGGGACGGGAGATATATGGAAGGCTCTCTGTACTATAAAGGTACAGATATCGGATGGCTCCGCCCAGTTCTATACTACGGTTTATTTTATACCCTGTTGGGCTATGCTGCGGTGATACGACTGTTTTTTGTATTAAAAGCAAGACTATGGGAATTAAAGCGCAATGAGAGGAACGCAATTATACTGATGTGGTTCATTACACTGTTTCTTGCAGAATTAAAAGGAGAAATCTTCTATGAAATGATAGCCCTTCTTCTTCCTGTATGTGTATTGGAAAATCCACATGAGGGTTATGTACGTAAATAAAAAAGAAACAGTGGAGGATGGCGAGGATAGAAAGTTGGAAAATAAAACACTGGTTAGCATTGTATGCTTAACTTATAATCACCAAACCTATATAAGGCAGGCTTTGGACAGTTTTATTATGCAGAAAACAAGTTTTCGTTATGAGATATTGATACATGACGATGCATCGACAGACGGCACAGCGGATATTGTCAGAGAATATGACAGGAAGTATCCCGGAATGTTCCATGTGGTCTGCCAAAATGAAAATCAGTATTCACAGGGCGTGGAAATCTGCAGTGAATTCCTGTATCCGCTTGCGCAGGGGACATATATCGCGCTTTGCGAAGGAGACGATTATTGGACAGATCCTTTTAAGCTTCAGAAGCAGGTTGATTTTTTGCAGGAAAATAAGGACATTTCTCTGTGTACAGCCAGGGCGGCGGTTATTGATGCGGCAGATGGAAAAACGGCGGGGGAGATCCGGCCGCGGCGGAATGCTTCTTTTTTTCTGACGGAACAGGTCATTGCAGGCGGCGGCGGGTTGTTTGCAACAAACAGCATGGTCTTTCGCAAAAAAGACGCGCTGGGTTTTCCTGATTTTTTGAAAAGGGCTCCTGTCGGTGATTATCCGTTGGCAGTTTATCTGTCTTTATGCGGGCGCGTGTACTATATGGATGAAACGATGTCCGTCTACCGGAAAAATGTTAAGGGATCGTGGAGCGAGCGCCACGGGAATGCAGAATTGGATCTGCCTTTTTTAAAGGCAATGGAAACGATGTTTCAGGAGCTGGATCAGTATACGGAATATAAGTATTCACCGGTTATCTCAGAATCAATGGCCAGTATCCGCTTTTGGGTCTTTTCAAAATCAGGATGTGTAAAAAAAATGAAAGAGGAGCCTTACAGGGAGTGGTACCGTTCCTGCCGGGCTTCCTGGAAAGCCCGGATTTTTCTGTGTTCCTGTGCGCCGGGACTGTATCGTTTTCTCGCTGAGATAAAGCATTTCATAAATAAAAGCGTGGTATAAGAGGCGGAAACATGTCAGATTTTAACAGGAGAAACATATTAAACGGCTTTTTCTGGAGGTTTGCTGAGCGGTGCGGGGCTCAGGGCGTATCGGCTGTTGTGTCCGTGCTCCTTGCGCGTCTGCTGGCGCCGGAGGCGTATGGAACGATCGCTCTGATTACGGTATTTACAGGCATATTGCAGATATTTGTAGACGGGGGCATGGGGAATGCGCTGATCCAGAAAAAGGATGCGGATGATCTGGATTTTTCATCCGTTTTTTATTTTAATGTGGCTGCCTGCCTGCTCCTCTATGCTGCCATGTTTTTCGCAGCGCCTTTTATTGCATCGTTTTACCGGGATCCGGGTCTCATTCCGCTGATCCGGGTGCTGGGCCTTACCCTGATTATCTCAGGAATTAAAAATGTGCAGCAGGCGTATGTGAGCAGGACTATGCAGTTTAAGCGTTTTTTTGCCGCTACGCTTGCGGGGACGGCGGGCGCGGCTGTACTGGGCGTTTCAATGGCTCTTATGGATTTTGGCGTGTGGGCTTTGGCAGCGCAGCAGATTTTGAATATCACAGTGGATACAATTGTTTTGTGGCTGACTGTGAAATGGCGTCCGAAACGGATGTTTTCCTTAAAACGGCTGAAAAGCATGCTGGGATATGGATGGAAGCTTCTGGTTTCCGGGCTGCTTGATCGGATTTATAACGAGCTCAGGCAGCTTATTATCGGAAAAATATATTCACCGTCGGATTTGGCGTACTATAACCAGGGTCAGCAGTTCCCCTGTTTTCTGGTAACAAATATTAATACATCTATTGATTCCGTGCTGTTTCCGGCTATGTCAGACCGGCAGGGGAGTCCGTCAGAGGTTCGCTCCATGATGCGACGTTCCGTAAAAACCAGCGCTTACATTATGGCCCCTTTAATGACAGGGGCAGTAGCTTCTGCTGTGCCGCTGATCCGCCTGCTTCTGACTGAACGCTGGCTTTCCTGCGCGCCCTTTTTGCGGGTGTTTTGCGTTACATATATGTTCTATCCAATCCACACAGCAAATTTGAACGCGATGAAGGCTATGGGGCGCAGCGATTTATTTCTTAAGCTGGAGCTTTGGAAAAAAGCGGTTGGAATGGCCGCGCTGTTTGTCTCAATGCGGCATGGGGTTCTGGCAATGGCATACAGCCTTCTGGCGGAAAGTGTGGCAAGCCAGTTCATCAATAGCTGGCCTAATCGGACTCTTTTAAATTATAGCTGCCTGGAGCAGATAAAAGACATTATGCCAGCGGTATTACTGGCTGTCAGTATGGGAATATGTATTAGTCCCATACCGCGGCTTGCACTTCCGGACGCGGCAACGCTTGTGATTATGGTGGCGTTGGGCAGCATCCTTTATATCGGAGGCTCATGGCTGTTTAAATTGGAAGCATTTGAATATATTCTGGATATTTTGAAATCTGCCATGGGAAAACGGGGAAAGGAGATGTGACAGAATGCACAATAATGCAGACAGAAAGAAGGTGTTCCTCAGAAATGAAAATCGGGATTATGCAGCCATATTTTTTCCCTTACATAGGCTACTGGCAATTGCTCAATGCTGTAGATACGTATGTGATTTATGATGATGTGAATTATATCAAAGGCGGATGGATTAACCGGAACCGGATTCTTGCGGGCGGCGCTCCCCATTATCTGAATCTGCCGCTGACAGGCGCGAGCCCAAACAAAAAGATTAATGAGATAGATGTAAATAAAAATGACCGGCTTCTGGGAAAAGGATTACAGACGCTCCGGTATAATTACAGGAAAGCGCCGCGTTTTAAAGAGGTTTATCCTGTGATTGAAGCAGCATTTTCATGCAGGGAGACGAATCTGGCCGGATTTATCACAGAGTCCATGAGACTTGTGTGCGGTTATCTTGGGATTGGGACAGAGATGGTCGTTTCCTCTGCGATTCATAAAAATAATGAATTAAAAGGACAGGAAAAGGTTCTGGAAATTTGCCGGATTCTTGGGGCGGATACATACCTGAATGCGATCGGCGGAAAAGAACTGTACAGTAGGGATGGATTCATAAAAAACGGGATTACATTGTATTTTTTAAAGACAGGCGATATCCGGTATGAGCAGTTTGGCCATCCGTTTCAGGGAAACCTTTCCATCATTGATGTGATGATGTTTAATTCGGTTGAGAGAATCCGGGAAATGCTGACGCAGTACATCCTCGTTGAGTGAATATTAAATGGAAGATGTAACAGTTCAGATAACTCTGAACTGTTATTTGGAAGATTGCTGCCTGCCGCGATAAATGTACTCTCGGAATCTCGCAACGCCTGATTTTGTGAGGTTCCGAGAGTACATGATAACAGAAAAGGAGGTGTCTATGCGGGAAATAGGAGGCTATATTGAATGGGAAAGGTTCCATGGCAGCGCATACCATACAGACTGCCTTTCACTGAACTGCGGGCGCAGTGCGCTGGCCTTACTGATACAGCTTAAGGATATCAGACAGATTGCGCTTCCATATTTTTTGTGCGGATCGGTTTATGAGGTATGCAGAAAATACGGAGTTTCGGTCCGATTTTATCATATAAATCAAAATTTCGGGCCAGATACGGTTGTTCCGGAAAAGGGAGAGTATGCTTACCTCGTCAATTATTACGGGCAGACAGACCGGAAATATATCGAACATTTGAGGGGTATTTATTCCGGAAAGGTGATTGTGGATAATGCCCAGGCTTTTTTTGAAAAGCCATTGGACGGCGTGGATACGCTGTATACATGCCGGAAGTTCTTTGGCGTGGCGGATGGCGCGTATCTATATACGGACGCCCCGGCGTCAGGGCTGGATATGCCGGCAGACGAGTCCTTTGACAGGATGCGGTTTCTGTTTGGGAGATATGAGAGGGCGGCAGAGGAATTTTATCCGGAGTATGTAAAAAATAACGAATTCTTTTCGGATGAGCCTGTGAAGCGGATGTCCAGGCTTACCGGGAATCTTTTAAGGGGCATTGATTATGAGTTTGTAAAGCGGCGCAGGACCGAAAACTTTTCTTTTCTGCATGAGCGCTTAAAGGGGCTGAACCGCCTGTCCCTGAAGATTCCGCAGGGGGCGTTTATGTATCCGCTTTGGATTGCAGACGGGGACAGGGTGCGAAAACGGCTGCTGGAGCAGAAAATCTATATCCCTACGCTGTGGCCGGATGTATTAGAACAGTGCAGGGAGTCCGATCCGGAGTATGGGATGGCGGAGAATATCCTCCCTCTGCCGGTGGATCAGAGATACAGCAGGGAAGATATGGAATATATGGCAGAGCGGCTGTTTCAGGTATTGGAGGGGATAAAATGTACCGGCTGAGGGAATTGGAACAAACAGATTTGGCTGAGATTAACCGGTGGAGAAATGATCCAGAATTGATCCGGTGTCTGGGAGCGCCGTTCCGCTATATCAGCCCGGATGTGGATGTGAAATGGTATGACGATTATATGGCCCACCGGGGGAATGCCATACGGTGCGCCGTTACGCGGGATGGAAATCAGGACATTTTATGCCTGGTCAGCCTGACGGATATTGATTTTATCAGTCAGTCGGCGCAGTTTCATATCATGGTCGGCAGCGAAACGAACCGCGGAAAGGGAATCGGGACATTTGCAGTACATACTATGCTTCGCCATGCGTTTGCCAATATGAACCTGCGGCGGGTTGAGCTTGCTGTCCTGGAGGATAACCAGCGCGCGCGGGCTTTATATGAGAAGGCAGGTTTTGTATATGAAGGGACGAAGCGGAAGGCTGTTTATAAAAACGGGGATTTTCAGAATCTGTGTATCTATTCCATGTTAAAGGATGAGTTTGAAAAAAAGAATGGGGGGGGGTAACGGGAGGACGGCCCGGCAGCCGGATTCCGGATTACTGCATGGGCCGGGTATCGGACATAAACAGCAAAGAGTGGATTTTAAGGGAGTGTGACGCTGTATTTCATCCCTCTGTGCTGCAGAGAAACGATTTTAATTCTCTGTTCCGCAAAATCGATGCGTTTGGAGAATTTATAGCCGCATATGATTCGCAGGTATTAGGATTTATTGTTTTTTACGCAAATGATCAGAGGGATGGGATCGCATATATCACGCTTTTGGCTGTAAAAACGGCTTATCAGGGCCGCCATATCGGACAGAGGTTGTTAAATGAGTGCAGAGCCTTTTCAAGGCGGAGGGGAATGAGGCTTCTTAAGCTGGAAGTGAACCAAAATAATGCACAGGCGATCCGTTTTTATGAGAAGAACGGGTTTCATTTTGCAAAACGATATACGGATAGCGGCGTCTATATGGAAATGGAGCTTTGGTAATCGTACAGAGATTATCTGAACAGTTACCACGTTGTGACATAATACGGAAATAGATTTTTTAAGAGGTGAGAGTCCATGAATAAATTAATTTTAGTCACCCGCTCTTCCATGCCTTCGCTGGAGGAATATATAGAGGAAATCCGCGACATATGGGAATCGCGCCAGCTTACCAATATGGGGGAAAAGCATCAAAAGCTGCAAAAGGAATTATGCTCCTATCTGGATGTGGATCAGATTGAGCTTTTCACAAACGGGCATATGGCGCTGGAGCTTTCCATGCAGGCGATGCATTTACAGGGCGAGGTAATTACCACGCCCTTTACATTTGCCTCCACTACACATGCCATTGTGCGGAACGGGCTGGAGCCGGTTTTCTGCGATATTAATCCAAAGGATTTTACGATTGATGTGTCAATGATCGAGGACTTAATTACGGATCGCACTTGCGCCATCATGCCGGTTCATGTATACGGGAATATCTGCGATGTAGAAGAGATAAAAAGGATTGCCGGGAAATACGGCTTAAAGGTCATATACGATGCCGCCCATACTTTCGGCGTGACGTATAAAGGGAGCGGGATCGGCTCCTTTGGGGATGCATCCTGCTTCAGCTTTCATGCAACCAAGGTATTCAATACCATTGAAGGCGGCGCCGTAAGCTATACAGATGAGGATTTCGGCCTGGAGCTGTACCGTCTGAAAAATTTCGGGATCCGCGGGCCGGAGGTAGTGGACGGGGTCGGGGCAAATGCGAAAATGAATGAATTCTGTGCGGCGATGGGGCTTTGCAACCTAAAACATGTGGATGAGGAGATCAAAAAGCGCGCGGCCGTCGCCGGAATTTACAGAAAGCTCCTGGAGGGAGTGGACGGGCTTACCCTGAACCCGGAGCAGGATGGCGTGAAGCCCAATTATGCCTATTTCCCGGTGGTATTTGATGAAAAACGGTTCGGGGCGAGCCGGAACGAAGTGTTTGAACGGCTGGCGGCGGAGGGAATTTTTGCCAGGAAATATTTTTATCCGCTGACGAATACATTTAGCTGCTTTCACGGGAAATATGATGTAAATGAGACGCCAAACGCGCTGTATGTGAGCAAGCGGGTGCTGACTCTGCCGCTCTATGCGGAACTAACGCCGGAAGAGGCGGAGCGGATCGGGAGGATCGTTTTGGCATGCGGGAAGTAAGGCCATGTCTGCAATGGGAGGATTAAATGAGAGCGAGGAAAACTTTAAGGGCGAAATATTCGTTTTATCTTTCTGCTTTCATAGACAGCGGAATACCGGGCAAAATGTGGCGTATCATTTATGAATCAGTGTTAGTTCATTAGACATATTCTAAGTCCAAGGAGAACTACACAACGTACCAGACGGTAATAACCATCCCTGCGTATAATCCGCCGGGCGCTGAAAAATGCGTTTAATTATGTTCTGGCAAACTGGAAAAACGAGGTTCAGGGCGTAATTACAGTTGATTCGGACGGTCAGCATACCGTGGAGGACGTAATAAGGCTTCGGGATATGCTGACGCGGCCGTCGCAGGGCCCGTCCCTCATTCTGGGAACCAGGGATTCTAACGGGAAAGAGGTTCCCTTTAAGAGCCGCTATGGAAATAAGCTGACGGGCCTTGTGTTTCATTTCCTGTACGGGGTGCGGATATGCGACACCCAGACCGGCCTCCGGATGATTCTCTGCGGGGCGCCGGAACGATGTGTTTGAACGGCTGGCGGCAGAGGGGGATCTTTGCATAGAATAAAAAATTTGGAAGGGAAGAAGAATATATATGATAAATTATAGGGATGATATCCAATACATCTGCAGCCTCCCCCTGCCATGGGGAAAGACAGAAAATAAGACCTTCTTAATCTCCGGGGCCAGCGGTATGATCGGGAGCTTCCTGATCCACGCCCTCTTTCAAAAAAGCCCGGATATCCGGGTGATTGCTCTGGGAAGGGACCGCGAACGGGCGCGGGAACGGTTTGGGGCGTACTGGGACAGCGGCCGCTTTTCATTTTACGCCCAGGATATCAATGAACGCCTTCACATAGACGAGCAGGCGGACTATGTGATCCACGCCGCGAGCAATACGCACCCGGCCGCTTATGCGGGCGATCCGATCGGGACCATCTTAACCAGCATAACCGGGACAAAGCACATGCTGGATTTGGCGGCAAAAATGAAGGCGGAGCGCTTTTTATTCCTGTCCAGCGTGGAGATCTATGGGGAAAACCGCGGGGATACGGAGTATTTTTCGGAGGATTACTGCGGGTATATTGACTGCAATACGCTGCGGGCCGGATATCCGGAGGGGAAGAGGGCCGGGGAGGCGCTCTGCCAGGCGTACCGCAGGCAGAAACATGTGGACGCCGTGATCGGAAGGCTGCCCCGCGTTTACGGGCCGTCGATGCTGTGGTCCGATACCAAGGCGATCTCCCAGTTTATAAAAAAAGGGGCGAAGCGCGAGGATATCGTGCTGAAAAGCAGGGGAGAGCAGTTATACTCCTACTGCTACGCGGCGGACGCGGCGGCGGCCCTGCTTACCATCCTTTTAAAGGGAGCGGACGGGGAAGCCTATAATATTTCAGACAGGGATTCGGATATAACGTTAAGGGAGCTGGCCCAGCTCATCGCGGGGCTCGCCGGGGTGTCGGTGCGGTTTGAGCTCCCGGACGAGGCGGAGCAGGCGGGGTATTCCAAAGCCACGAAAGCGCTGCTGAGTTCGGATAAAATAAGGGCGCTGGGATGGAGCGCGCATTGGGATATACGGCGCGGGGTGGCAGAAACCATAGATTATCTGGCCAGAGCATTGGAAAGCGATGGCGGCCTGGCGGGAGAGTCCGTGAAGGGTGGCAGTTTAGTCCGGGCGGCGGGGAAGGGGCAATGAAAAATATGAAATTACTCCGCTCCATACGTTTAGCCCCGGCGCTCACAGCCCCGGTCAGCTTAGGGGTTCTCAGCAGGGAACGAAGCGTGCTTATGGGAATTGCAATGGCATGGATCGTTTTTTTCCATATGACGATACGGATTCCTGAGGAATGGCAGGTTCTTGCCTTTGTAAAGGGAATGGGAAATATCGGCGTGGATATGTTTTTGTTCCTGTCAGGGGCAGGGCTGTACCGCTCATACAGGATCTTATCCGCAGAGGGGAAGGGATGCAGGGAATTTTACAAAAAACGGTTCTGGAGGATCGCCCCGGCTGTTGTGATCTGCCTTTTGCCATGGTTTACATACCGGCAGTTTTCTGAACCCTCGTCTTTTGCAAGGTATCTGATGGATATTGCTGCCTTAAGTTTCTGGTGGGACGGGCGCAATCCGGGATGGTACGCAGCTTTTTGCATCGTTCTCTATTTGCTGTATCCTCTTGTCTTTTCCACGATCCGCCCGGAACATGCGCGGAGAAATATTTGCGCTTTTTTGGCGTGGGGGGGGGTATTCGTCCTTTTTAGCTATGCCATAAAATGGTATGATGCAGCGTATTACTGGCAGGTTGAACTGGCTCTCAGCCGGTTCCCTGTCTTTTTCTTTGGCTGTTTTATGGCGCCTGAGATAGAGCGGGGCAGAGAGATATCCGCGCGCTGGCGGCTGGCGCTTTATGGGCTGACGGGTGTCCTGATCGCTCTGATAGTCCGGTTTCCCGGGGGAATCGGGGGCGTGTATGAGCTTGTGCGGTACGCGTATTGCCCGGTGTCGTTTGGGCTGCTCTTACTGTTGGCGGAGGCGGTTGGGATAAGGCCCGGGGAATCCGGCGCGCCGCATGGGGGATCTGAGAAGCGGTCCGAATGGAAGGGGAAACGGCCGGGGAGGCTTCGCGCATGGTTCAGAAGAGGGACAGCGCTGCTGCGGGAGGGTTACGGGCATGCGGTTCTCCCTGTCCGCGCAGGGCTTGGCTGGATCGGGCGGCATACGCTGGAAATTTATCTGCTTCACACCCAGATCCTTTCGGCCTGCAGCCGGTTCCTCCTGCCGTCTGCACAGCGGCGGGGGATGCGCTGCGGCGCGCTGTGGGTCAATCTGGCGGCAGTCGTTCTGGCGCTTGCGGCGGCCCGCGCTGTGAAAGCGCTGGAGGAGAAGATTTTAAGGCAAAAGGAGCGGATGGGGCCGGTTATGCCGAGAGAGAATCCAGACGAGAGGATTCTGTTTGCGCGGGCCGCGGCGGCCGGCATGATTGTTGCGTGCCACATGCTTCAGTTTTATGGGAGTGCGCTGGCGTACTGGCTGAATGTGGGCGTGGAGGTATTTTTGATTATCTCCGGCGTTCTGTATGGGCAGAGGGAGATTACGGCCCCGTTTGGCTGGATCCGGCGGCAGTGGAAGAAGGTATTGGTTCCGTACTGGGTGTTTTGCCTGGCGGCGGTATTTGCGTATGCGGTATTTGCAGAAGAGTATGTGACGCTTTACGGCTGTGTGGGGCTGATATTGACGTGCGCGCGTTTTCCGGGCCTGGGACATCTGTGGTTTATTCCGTATATTTTGCTCCTCTATCTGATGACGCCGCTGATGCAGTGGACGTATGACGAGTATCTGGCCGGGCGGACAGATCGGGAGATCGCGGTATGGCTGCTGCTTCTGACTGGGATTTTGTGGCTTCTGCGGTATTATGGACTGGAAGGCTTTGCGGAAAACCGCCTGGTATGCTATTATGGAGGCTATGTCCTGGGACGGCGTTATTTCCGCGGGCAGCAGGGCGGGGGCGTATGCCAGCGGATCGATTTGGCTTCAGGAGGAACAGAGGGGAGGCGCCGGAATCCGGATTTGGAGAGATGGATGAATGCAGCGGCGGGCCTGGCGCTTGTGGCAGCGGCGCTGCGCGTCTTTGTGCAGTATCATGCGCTGGAGGCGGCGATACCGTACTGGTCCTATATCCTGCCATTTATCCATTCCCTCATGGGCTTTGGGGTGTTTTGGGCGCTGTACCTGGCGGCGGGATGGGGCAGACTGGGGAAAAAACGGTGTGTACGGCTGGCGGATCGGTATTCCTTTGAGATTTATCTGACGCATCATATATTTATACTGGGAGCGGGGCGGTTAAATTGTATGGACATTTTTCCGCGGCGGGACGCCAATATGCTGTTTGTGCTGGCGCTTACGGCGGCTTCTGCCGGGGCGCTGCATTTCGCGGCGCGGGCTGTGAAGCTTGCGGCGGTTTCTTCTGTCCATACGGCCGGTTCGGTTAAGGGATCGTGACAATTATCTTGCAAAGAATGTCTGTAAGGAGAAGATTGGGCGGCTGAGAGAATACGGAATCCGTGTAGATGACGGCATTGAGAAGGGAGTGGGAGGCGGAGGCGTCCCGGGCTTGACGCCCTGTTATTTGCGCCAATTTACGCCGTGCAGTGCAAGCCGGACAAAAGCGCATAAGGAGCTGTTAAAAAAGTATAATAAATCGTATCATTCAGCCGGCGCGGCTTATGCCGCGCCGGCTGGGCCATATGGCCTGATAATACAGGTAAATTCTTATTTTCAGCAGAGCAGGCATGCGCTGCGGCGCTACCGGATATCTGTCATCAGCTCCAAAACCATTTCAAAGTCTTTTTCAATGGCCATCTGCACAGGCGTCACGCCGTCATTGTTGGGGCGATTATAATCAGCGCCCTTTTTGATGAGGAAGCGCGCCGAATCCTGGCTGTAGTTGTCCAGGGCGTGGTGCAGGGCGGTATTGCCCTCGTTATCGGCCAGATGGATGTCGGCCCCGGCCCGGATCAGTTCTTTGATCATATCTTTATCCGTGTTTCGCATCATGACCGTCATCCCGCTATGATCCGTATGGTTGAGATCCACGCCCCGCTCTAAAAAGACGGGCAGCAGTTCACTGGTGTCATGCCGCAGCATGAGGAGAGGCGTCTGCCCGTCGTTTCTCGGAATATCGAGGTGCATAAGCTCTCGTAAAACCCGGGCTTTCTGCTCATTATCGAGTTCCCGGCCGCGTCTGTTTTTCATGAGCGCGGCGTGGGCGGGCGTTTCGCCGTCCATGTTTTTCAGAGTGTCATCCGCGCCGGCGGCGATAAGCAGCTTTACCGCCTCCGCCTGGCCGTGCATACACGCTTCATGCAGAGGCGTTGTCCCCGCGGGCGCGGGCGCGTCCTCGGCCAGATTTACATCCACGCCCTTTTCAATCATGATCTTTAACATCCCTGCATGTCCCTGCCTGGCGGCCAGGTGGACGGCGGCCTCCCCGTATTTGTCGAGCTGTTCCATGGATTCCTTTGATAAAAACCTGGCCGCTTCCTCAAAGTAGGGCTCGTAGCTGCCGTCGCGCTCCTTGTTTTGTGACGCGATGAGATTGGCCGGCGTTTTCCCGGATATCACGGCTTCGTCCATATCCACGCCCAGGGCGGCCAGTTTTTTGAGGACGCCTGTGCCGTAGGCCGGTTTCAGGCATTCATCCCGCAGGCAGAGCGTGCTGCCGCAGTAGCAAAGCGGCATGGTAAACGGAAAACCGGCGTCTTTGCAGCTATCCAGCACACGCGCCTCTTTATCGCAGATCAGGGCATTGTGAAGGATATCCGTGATCTCGCCCAGCTCGTCATCGTCGTCCGGATCTATTTGGCGGATCAGCCGATCCGCCAGATAAAGGGCAATGGCCAGACCGTCCCTGTCGTCGTCACGGACGCCGGAAAAGGCGTTGCTTGTAATCTGGCTTAAGGGGAACATCTGCATGGCGTCAGGGCCGGCCGGCTGCGCGCCGTGATCCGTGAGGGCGAGATACATCGCCTGATTCTGAAACGAAACCGCATGCTGAACGGGCGTCACGCCCTTTTGGTTTGCCGTATGCACCATGCCAGGGCAGCGCTTCATCAGCGCCAGGGCAGCCGTTTTGTGGTTGTTTGTCAGGGCCGTCATCAGGAGCGTGTTGCCGTTTTCATCCACATAGCCGGTTTCCGCGCCTTTTTCCAGGAAAATTTCAGCCAGCGGCCAGGTGTAAGACGCGCTGTACTCAGAGGCCAAAAGGCGCGCGAGAGGGGTGAATCCGTCCGCATCCGTCTGGTTGATGTCACAGGTCAGAAGGCGCGCGATGTCGCCCCTCTGTTCCACGCTTTTCTCCAGGCAGGAAACATCGTGCGTCAGCCCTTCAAACCGGGGATATGCGAGGAAATGGTATGCGTTCATGCCCCTTTTGTCACAGGCAGAGCCGTCGGCCCCGTGCGCCAGCAAAAGCTGCGCCATGGCCAGATTGCCGCGCAGGCAGGCCAGAAGGAAGGGCGTGAGGCCATAGCCCCTGTGATCCGGGAGGCTTACATCCGCATCCCCGATGCGTTTGCTGCGAAGCAGCGCTTCGACGGAATCGTAGAAGTTATGCCATACCAAAAGGTGGAAGAGGGTGAGGCCATAGCGGCCCGCGGGCGCAAGCAGCTCTTCCCTTTCACACCCCGCGATACAGGCCCGGGCGTCCTGTACGGTCTCCTCTGACAGGATGTTATAATCGTAAATCCGGCTGTCGGGATTCGGCGTCCACCAGGGGATATATCTGGACTGATTGGGGCACTGGGTGGATGTGACCAGAAGATTAGTAAGTTCAGAGAGATTCATAAGCTCCTCCTTTGTCTCTGTGATCAGGCCGGCTATGATTAAGCCGTCTCAGCCGCTGGCTTTATCGCGGCTGGTCCTGATGCTTCTTTTTTTAATAGTTTAGCACGGTTTGGGCCGGCGTACAATCCATATATTTTTATGGAACCGCCGCCCCTGCCAAAGAAAAAGACAAGCAAAATAAAAATCTATTTCTTAACAGTTCCTTAGTACAGCATTGCGTAAATAACGGTGAATATCAGCGCCTGATATTTGTGTCAGGGCAAGGCGGAGGAGGGAGGCGATGCGGTGGCATCGTTGACTGACGACAACGCGGCGCTGGCGCAAAGAGCAGGCGCTGAATTCATCGTTATTTACGCAATGCTGTACTTAGTGTCCGCTGCGCTTTTCTCCGGGCGGAAGCGGTTTTTTTGCTGGATACAGAAGGCGCCCCTGGCGGCCTTTTCGCGATTCCCTTAGTTCACGCCAATTGACTGTAAACAGAGATAAAAGCAACATTGACTTTCCACCTGCGTAGTGGTAGGATCCTCCTAAATACAATTCAGACTGCCGGGAGAGCGTGACGATGAGTAACTATAGATGGGCGTCATCCGTTTTTGGGGCAATGTGTATACGGAATGAAGGAGAACTGAGAAATGCAATTGGATAATATGTTTCTGCAGGCATGTAAGAATAACCAGAAGAGCGTGGCGCAGACGTTTTTAAAGCGCGGCGGCGTGGATGTGAATAAGCGGGACGAATCCGGCAATACGCCCCTGATCTATGCCTGCTTAAAGGGCGCGAGGGATCTGGTGAAGATTCTGCTGGACAACGGGGCGGACGCCGGGCTGGGCAATCAGAAGAACCGGACGCCGCTGCACTTTGCGGCGCAGTCGGGCAATTTTCAGGTCATGGCCATGCTGCTCGACGCGGGGGCGGATGTGAACAGCACGGACAATGACGGGGTGACGGCCCTGATGACGCTGGCCCTGAACGGGAAGACAGACGCTGCCCTAAAGCTGATGGAGCATGTGGAGATCGATACCGGCATCCAGGATAACAAAGGCCGTAAAGCCATTGACTATGCCGCCTCCGCGGGGCTTCGGGAGCTGGTGAAGGCGCTTTCACAGCCAGAAGGGGCGCATACCGATGCCTATGGGAACACCACGCTGCACCGCGCATGCTGGGATGAGCAGAGCGAGGTGGTAAAGGTCCTGCTGGAAAAGGATCCGGCCGGGGTGAATAAGCTGAACGACGACGGGGAATCGCCCCTGATACTGGCGGCGCGCCGATCCAATCTGATGATTGCCGAGCTCCTTCTGGCCGCGGGCGCGAAGCCGGACTGCGCGGATGCGGACGGCGTCCTGCCGTTACATATCGCGGCGGGCAGAGGGGATCTGTTTGTGGGCAAGGCGCTGCTGAAGGCCGGGGCCGGCATCGATGCGAAGGCGTCCGACGGGCAGACGCCCCTCATCGCGGCGGCCAGAAACGGAAAGAATGATTTTACGGCCATGCTGCTTGAAATGGGGGCGGACGTGAACGGAGTGGACAACGAACAGCACAGCGCGCTCTATTACGCCTCGGAAGCCGGGTACACGGAGATTGTGGAGCAGCTTTTGATCGCCGGGGCGGAGAATTAGGAATTGCAAATAAAACAAAATGCCGCTTTTGAAAAAATGAAAAAATATTGAAATGGGCCTTTCCTGAGCGGAAGGCTTATTTTTTGCGGTTTTAGCGCTCAAAAAGGCAGATATTGTTGTACTTATTACAAAAATGTTACAATTATCTTACCGTGAATGCTTGAATTTTTCCCTGTTTCCTTTTATAATACAAGATGAAAGGAGACGGAGAATCAAGCATGGCCAAGAATAAAAAGATTATTCGCTACAGAAAACCACTGAACATAAACGTTGGCATGATTATTTTTGCTATGATCTTTGTTTATCTTTCTTTCAGTGTATATACATATATCAGCCGTGACAAGATACAATTTTACGAGGTTGTGGAAGGCAGCATCGTAAACGATAAAAATTATACAGGTTTTATTCTGCGGGAGGAGGCGGTGAAGACAGCGGCTCAGACAGGGCATGTGAATTTTTATATCCGCGAGGGAAAGCGGGTCGCCGCGGGCGCGCGCGTGTATTCCGTGGACGAGACGGGCCAGCTTGCGAAGTTTTTACAGGAGAACCGGGACGCGGGCGGGGCGCTGCCGGACGACGGCCTGGCGGCCTTAAAGCGCCAGCTCAGCTCGTTCTGCTTATCTTACAGCGACGAGCGCTTCGGGAAGGTCTATGATGAGAAGTATTCCCTGCAGGCATCGGTGGCGGAGTACGCCAACTTCCAGGCCCTGGACGGCATGGAGGAGCTTTTGGAGGAGCGCGGCATCCGTTTTGAGCAGGTGTATTCGGACGAGTCGGGCATTGTCTCGTATGCGCTGGATTCGTACGAGGGGACGACGCCCTCCGATGTGACGGAGGCGCTGTTTGACCGTTCCGCATACAGGCGCTCTGTGAACCGCGGCGGGGAGATGGTGGAGTCCGGGACGCCCCTTTACAAGCTGATTACCTCAGAGGACTGGTCCGTGGTCTTTCCCTTAAAGGAGGAGGATCTGGCGGATTTTTCCGGGGCGGACGCGCTTTCGATCGCGCCGTCCGGCAGCACGCTGACCCTTCGGGGAAGGTTCAGCCAGATCTCGGGCTCGGACGGGAAGATCTACGGCCGGTTGGACTTTGACAAATATATGGTCCAGTTTGTCTCGGATCGTTTTCTCGACTTCGAGGTGATCACAGAGGAGGCGGCGGGCTTAAAGATCCCGGTGTCATCTGTGACGACAAAAGATTTTTATACCATACCAGCCGGTTATCTGACCCAGGGCGGCGATGGGACCTATACGGAGTCCGGTTTCAATAAAGAGGTTTATTCTGAGTCCGGAGAGCCTTCAGTTGTCTTTACCACAGCAGAAATTTATAATTTAACAGACGGATATTATTATGTAGATAAAAGTGATACGGGACCGTTTAAGAGCGGCGATTATATCATTAAGCCTGATTCGGACGAGCGGTTCCAGGTAGGCCCTACGGCTACGCTCAAGGGCGTCTACAATATCAATAAGGGCTACGCTGTTTTTAAACAGATCACGGAGCTGGCGGGTAACGGGGAATACTATATTATCGAAAAGGGGACGGGCTACGGCCTTTCCGTGTATGATCATATTGTCCTTGACGCCGGCTCCGTACAGGACGGACAAATTATATACCAGTAGGCAGGTGCGCGTAAGAGGTGGATGATGATTGAAAACAATTTAAAAGAAGTATCTGACAGGATTGGGGCGGCCTGTAAGCGGGCCGGGCGCTCCAGAGAGGATGTGACGCTTGTGGCGGTCAGCAAGACCAAGCCGGTCTCCATGCTGATGGAGGCTTACGCGGCCGGCGTCCGCGATTTCGGCGAAAACCGGGTGCAGGAGATTCTCGAGAAAGCACCGCTTATGCCGGATGACATCCGATGGCATATGATCGGCCACCTTCAGACGAATAAGGTACGCCAGGTGATTGACAGGGTTGTTCTGATCCATTCGGTTGACTCAGTTGCCCTTGCCCGGCAGATCGAGAAGGAGGCGGCGAAGCGGGACCTTGTGGTCCATATCCTCCTGGAGGTCAATGTAGCCGGGGAGGAGAGTAAGTTTGGATTTTCAGTGGACGAGGCAGAGGAGGCGGCTGTTGAGATCGCCAAATTTGCGCATGTCAGGATAGACGGACTGATGACAATTGCGCCATTTGTTGAAAATTCAGAAGAGAATCGAGATGTTTTTCAAAAATTATTTCAATTATCGGTTGACATAAAACGGAAAAACATTGATAATGTTAAGATGGATGTGCTTTCCATGGGAATGACCGGAGATTTTGAGAAAGCGGTGGAAGAGGGTGCGTCTGTGATTAGAGTGGGCGCCGGGATTTTTGGCGCCAGAACCAGGATTGGAGAGATTAACCTATGAGCTTGCTGAACAGGATTATGGATACCATGCGTCTGACCGATGATGATGATGATTACTTCATGGACGACGATTACGAGGACGAGAAGCCTGCCAGAAGGCGGATGTTTAATAGAAAAGAAGAGGACGACTACGACTACGAGGAGGAAGAGCCCCCGAAGCCGCGTTTTCTGTCGCGCTCTTCGGGTAACAATAAGGTTGTGCCGATGCGCAGGGGGATGGAAGTGTCATTAATTAAACCTACCTCCATGGAGGATTCCAGGGAAATCTGTGATTATCTGCTTGCGGGGAAGGCGGTTTTGCTGAATATGGAAGGGATCCACATGGAGGTGGCACAGCGGATTATTGACTTTACGTCAGGCGCTACGTATTCGATGAACGGCAACCTGCAGAAGATTTCCAACTATATTTTTATCGCCACGCCGGATACGGTGGAGCTGTCCGGAGATTTCCCGGAGCTTCTGGCCCAGAGCTCAGCGGGCAACATGGGCGGAATTGGCGGTATGGGAGGCATAGGCGGTATGAGCGCCGCGTCAGGCATGGGAAATATGGGCGGTATCGGCGGCATCGGGAAGATGAGCAGCTACCGCTGACCGCGCGGAAAAGACACGCGGCATCCTGGCCGTAACCGCTACGTTTGTAATACGCACAGTTTTGCTGGCTGAACGCGTTTGTTCAGCCCATGGCAGGAATACGGGATGTTAGAGAAAGAAGAGCAGTTGCTGAGGAAGCGGATATCGGAGCTGGCGGCGGTCTGTTACCAGCGTGATATCCGGACGAATACCGGTTTTTTGAATCTGAATGAGCAGGCAATTTTCCACTCCATGGAGCGGTCGCTTCCGCCCGTACCGACTGTCCTCTACGGGGGCTTCGATACGGCGGAGCGGAAGATTGTTTGCTTTCTGCCGTCTTATGGGCAGGATACGGAGCGCTTCCCGGTTGACCGGCTGGAGATTGCGCCTGTAAACGCCCGCTTTTCGGAGGAACTTACCCACCGCGATTTCCTGGGGGCCGTGATGGGCCTGGGAGTGGACAGAAGCTGTATCGGGGATATCGCGATGACAGAGGCGGGCTGCGTCCTGTTCTGTCTGGAACAGATGACCGGGTTTCTGATAAGCGAGCTGAAAAGCGTGCGCCGCACAGCGGTCTGCTGCCGGAAGGCCCCGGGCCTGGCCAGCTTTTCACAGTCGTATGAGGAGGTGGGCGGCAGCGTCTCCTCGCCCCGTCTTGACAGCCTTGTAAGCCTGGTGTTCCGGCTGTCCCGCGCGAAGGCGCTGGCTTTTATTTCCGGGGAAAAGACGTTTATTAACGGGCGGCTGGCCGTTTCGGCCGGGCAGCGGCTTGCGGGCGGCGAGATTGTGTCCGTCAGGGGCCTGGGAAAGTTTTGCTATGTGGGCGCGGGGAATGAGACGAGAAAAGGGCGGGTCTTTGTGACTGCCAGACGGTATACGTAGCCGTTTGCGGTAAAGGCTGTATGAGATGTACTCCCAAAATTTCTCTGCGCCTGATTTTGTGAGTACATTGAGTGGAAAAGGAGAACGCGAAGATGAAGGACCTCAGAGAGAGGAAAGGGACGGAGCGCCTGACGGTACACAGGGACGGGGCGCCGATCTATGAGATTGTGCTGTCAGAGGATTTTGACGCGCTGATTCAGGAGGCGCGGGCGCTTCAAGCGTCCCGGCAACGCTTGTGCATTGTGACGGATTCCACGGTGGCAGGGCTTTACCTTAAGGAGCTTAAGGAGCGTCTGGCGCCGTGCTTTGCAGCCGTCGTGCCGTTCGTATTTCCGGCCGGGGAGGCTAATAAAAACTTGGATACGGTAAAGCGCCTCTATGAGACGCTGATTGAAAACCGCTTTGACCGCGGCGATTTGCTGATGGCCCTGGGCGGCGGAGTTGTGGGGGATCTGTGCGGCTTTGCGGCCGCCACGTATTTGAGGGGCGTTTCCTTTATCCAGGTTCCGACAACCCTGCTCTCCCAGGTGGACAGCAGCATCGGCGGCAAGACCGGCGTGGATTTTGACGCCTACAAAAATATGGTCGGGGCTTTCCACATGCCGAAGCTGGTGTACATCAATACCGGCGCGCTGGGGACGCTGCCGGACCGGGAGTTTGCGGCCGGCATGGGCGAGGTGTTAAAGCACGGCCTGATTAAGGATAAAGCGTACTATGAGTGGCTTTTGGAGCATGCGCCGGCTATCCGGGCAAAGGAGCCGTCCATCCTGCGGCAGATGGCAGCCGAAAGCTGCCTTATCAAACGCGCGGTGGTGGAGGCCGACCCCATGGAGCAGGGGGAGAGAAAGCTCCTCAACTTCGGCCATACGCTGGGGCATGCGATTGAGAAGCTAAAAGATTTTGAGCTGCTGCACGGGGAGTGCGTCGCGCTCGGCTCGCTGGCGGCCATGCATATTTCGGCGCTGCGCGGGTATGTTATGCCAGAGGAAACAGAGCGTTTCCGCGGGGTCCTCGCCCTGTTCGGGCTTCCGGATCGGGTGTCCGGCCTCTCAAAGGAGGATGTGATCCGCGCGACAAAGAATGACAAGAAGATGAAATCCGGCGTCATCCAGTTCATCCTGCTGAAGGAGACGGGGCAGGCTTTTGTGGATCAGACGGTGACGGATGAGGAGATGGCAGAGGGGATTGACGCGGTATTCGCGCAGGGGGGAACGCTATGAGCCATCGATTGCGCCGGATCCTGTTTTTCCTGGCGGGTCTTTTTGTGAGCGTGGGCTTTGACCAGTACACGAAGGGGCTGGCCGCGCGCCGTCTGATGGGGCGTCCGGCGTTTGTTCTGTGGAACGGAGTGTTTGAGCTTGTCTATTCCGAGAACCGGGGGGCCGCGTTCGGCATGCTCCAGGGAAAGCAGGCGCTGTTTTTTGTCATTGCCCTGGCGGTTGTGGCCGTGGCGGGCTGGATTCTTTGGCGGATGCCGCCCGGGAGGCGCTATGCGCCGTTTACGGGCTGCCTGTTTCTGCTCGTATCCGGCGCGGCCGGAAATATGATTGACCGGCTGTCTCAGGGGTATGTGGTGGATTTTTTCTATTTTTCGCTGATTGATTTTCCGGTTTTCAATGTGGCGGACTGTTATGTGGTGATTTCAACGGCGCTGCTGTTTTTGCTCTTTTTTGCATACTACAAAGAAGAGGAGCTGGAGTTCCTCTCGTTTGGGAAGAAGGGACAATAAGCCAGCGGTTATGTGAACCAATGACATGATTCCAGGGTCAAAAGGCCTAAAATCCGATGCAAGCTTGCTTGGAGGAGGGTTTTTGACCCCGACATCATGCCATTAGTTCAGATTGTTACACAATAAAATGTACGCCTGGAATATCACAAAATCAGGTGAGGAGAGATTCCAGGAGTACATGAAAGCGGAAAGGAGTGGTCTGACTGAGGCAGGAGCTTGTGATTACGGGCGGGCAGTCGGGCCGGCGTCTGGATCAGCTTCTTTCTGAGGAGACGCCGGATTTTTCGCGCTCGTATCTGCAGAAGCTGTTTAAATCCGGGCTGGTGGCCGTGAACGGGGCCCCGGTTAAGAGCAGCTACCGGGCGGCGGCTGGGGATGTCGTGTCGTTTGAAGCGCCGGAGGCGGTAGAAGCGGAGATTGCGGCGGAGCCCATGGAGCTGGATATCCTCTACGAGGACGAGGATGTGGTTCTTGTCAATAAACCCAAGGGGATGGTGGTCCATCCCGCGGCGGGCCACTACAGCGGGACGCTGGTAAACGGGCTGATGTACCACTGTAAGGATCAGCTCTCGGGCATCAACGGCGTAATGCGGCCCGGGATTGTACACCGCATCGATATGGACACGACGGGGGTCCTGGCGGTCTGTAAGAATGACGCCTCGCACAACTGCCTTGCGGCGCAGCTAAAGGAGCACTCGATCACAAGGGTGTATTTTGCCGTGGCGCACGGAGTGATAAAGGAGAATTCGGGGACGGTTCGCGCGCCGATCGGCCGCCATCCCACGGATCGCAAGCGGATGAGCATCCACAGTAAGAGCGGCCGCGATGCGGTGACGCATTTTGAGGTGCTGGAGCGGTTCCGACATTTCACGTACGTGAAATGCCGCCTGGAGACAGGGCGCACCCATCAGATCCGGGTACACATGGCAAGCATCGGGCATCCGCTGCTTGGCGACGCGGTCTATGGCCCGGCAAAGCAGCCGTTTTCCCTGCAGGGGCAGACGCTGCACGCGGGCGTCCTGGGATTTATCCATCCGCGGACAGGGGAATATATGGAGTTTTCAGCGCCTCTGCCCGCTTATTTTGAGGAGCTGTTGTCTAAGCTTCGGAACGGCGGCGGGGGCGTGTAAAGAAGCGGAATGGGCAATGAGGGAGATACAGATGAATTTATTTGATATTTTGGGCCCGGTGATGGTCGGGCCGAGCAGTTCCCACACGGCGGGCGCGGTGCGGATCGGCCTGGCGGCGAGAAAGCTTTTGATGGAGGAGCCGAAGCAGGCGCATATCACGCTGTACGGCTCATTCTCATCCACCGGCGTCGGACACGGTACGGACCGCGCCCTGGTCGCCGGACTTCTCGGCATGGAGCCGGATGACATGCGTATCCCAAAGAGTTTTGAGGCGGCAGAGGAGGCGGG
Source organism: Otoolea muris (assembly GCF_943193115.1). Classification (NCBI taxonomy): domain Bacteria; kingdom Bacillati; phylum Bacillota; class Clostridia; order Lachnospirales; family Lachnospiraceae; genus Otoolea; species Otoolea muris. The sequence continues at coordinate 95,226 of NZ_CALPCY010000005.1, read as the reverse complement.
GCTTTCGATCCGGTTTTCCCATGACGTGTGCAAGGATTACCATCCGAATACGGCGGTTCTCGACGTTTCGTCCGCCTCGGGCCGCCGTATCGTAGCGCGCGCCTCGTCGCTGGGCGGAGGGCGCATCATGATCGACGCTCTGGACGACGTGGAGATCCATGTGACAGGGGAGAGGCCGGTCGTGGTGATCCACAACGTTGATCAGCCGGGGTGCGTGTCGGAAGTGACGTCTGTCATGGCCTCCCATGTTGTGAACATTGCGACCATGACGCTGCACCGCAGCAAGCGGGGCGGAACGGCCGTGATGGTGATTGAGATGGATCAGAATATCGGGGAAGAGGCGCTGGCGCGGCTTGAGCGGATCAGGGGGATCCTCAAGGTTACATGCCTGAACCTGTAAAAAGGGACGTTACGGTCCCGGAAAACCTTTCAGACAGGGCCTGCGCGCAGAACGCGCCGGGAGTGGAGGAATGTTATGGCTTATCATTCATTGGAATCAATTGCAGCATACTGCAGAGAGCATGGGGCGTCCTTTTATGAGGCGGTTCTTGCGGATGACCGGGAGGAGCGCGATACGACGGCAGAGGAATCGCTGTCGCGCATGGCGGTCCTGTGGAATACCATGAAGGAAACCGACGCCTCGTATGATGCGGCGCTGCGCTCGCCGAGCGGCCTTTCAGGCGGCCAGGGCGCGCGGATGGAGGTATATGGAAAACAGGGCGGCGGCTATTGCGGTTCCTTTATGAACAAGGTCATGCAGGCCGCGCTTAAGACAGCGGAATCGAACGCCTGCATGCGCCGTATTGTGGCGGCGCCCACGGCCGGCTCGTGCGGGGTGATGCCCGCAGTCCTGATCCCGGCTGCAAAGGAGTGGGGATTTTCCGATCAGAAGATGATCGAATCCCTCTATGTCGCTGCCGGCATCGGCCAGGTCGCGGCTGAGCGCGCCTATATCGCCGGCGCCTCCGGCGGCTGCCAGGCCGAGATCGGCGTTGCCTCCGCCATGGCCGCCGGCGCCCTGGTCTATTTAAAAGACGGGACGCCGGAGCAGATCTGCGATGCGGCTGCGATCGCCATCAAAAGCCTTCTGGGCCTCGTCTGCGATCCGGTGGCCGGACTGGTGGAGGTTCCCTGCGTCAAGCGCAATGTCTTAGGCGCGGTGAATGCCCTCACAAGCGCCGATATGGCGCTGGCCGGGATCCGGAGCTTTGTGCCGGCGGATCAGGTTTTGGACGCGATGAAAGAGGTGGGGGATAAGATGGACAGCTCGCTGAAGGAGACGGGCGCGGGCGGACTGGCGGCTTCGCGGGCGGCGAAGGAGCTGAGGGTTGTTCATTAGGTTGTCGTGAGGGGGACGCCGCCGGTATACCGTCTGCTGGCGGCGGCCCCTCTCACGCCCCCTGCTGCCGGGAGTAAGTTCGTGACATGCGCCGGATAACAAGCGGAACCGTATTGCAGAATAAAATTAAGATAAAAATTTAGCTGTTCCGGATGACTTTTCTGAATTTTTGCGATATAATAGAGTATATCAAAGAAATGTTATGATACCAGGGTCAAAAGGTCTAAAATCCGATGCAGGCTCGCTTGGAGGAGGATTTTTGAATCTGGGACCCGCCAAAAACATGAAAAAGGAGCCCGATCAGGGCGGATTTTGAATGTTTTTGAGGATTGCGGGAGCACAAAGTGCGGAGCAATCCGGTATCAAAGGGGCCAAAACACCTTTTGACCCCGACATCATGTCATCGAATTCGGTTGACGGGTTGACGCAGCGTTGGCTGGAAAGGAGCGCAGGCTATGAAGGGAAATTTAGTGATTACAATCGGCCGTGAATGCGGCAGTTCCGGAAGGTTAATCGGCCAGAGGCTGGCAGAGGATCTCGGCGTAAAGTGCTATGACAAGGAGCTTTTGTCGCTGGCTGCCAAGAACAGCGGGCTTTGTGAGGAATTATTCAAGACGCATGACGAGAAGCCGACAAACAGCTTTTTGTATTCTCTGGTGATGGACACGTATTCCATGGGCTATAATACCTCGGCCTATATGGATATGCCGATCAACCATAAGATTTTTCTGGCGCAGTTTGATACGATCAAGAAGCTGGCGAATGAGGAGTCCTGCGTGATTGTCGGGCGGTGCGCGGATTATGCGCTGGCGGATTATCCGAATACGGTTACGGTGTTTATCAGCGGCAATGAAGAGGATAAGATTAAGAGCCTGATGGAGCGCCACGGCCTGACGGAGCAGAAGGCAAAGGATCTGATGATCAAGACGGATAAACGGCGCGCCAGTTACTATAATTATTATTCGAGCAAAAAGTGGGGCGGCTCGAGGAGCTATGATCTGTGTCTCAATAGCAGCGCGGTAGGGCTTGAGGGGGCCGTTGAGGTGATCAAGGCGTTTGCCAGATGCAAGCAGGATTTTGTCGGTAAACGATAAAACGGAGCGGGCCGGCGTTTGACGAAGCGTTTTTCCGCCAAAGCGCCGCATCCTTTACGCGCCGGAGACAGGGGAATCCTGCGGGGCAGGGTTCTTTTGTCCCCGGCGCGTCTGGCGTCTGTCGGCGGGATAAGGGCTCTCCTTCCCCGCAGGGGGCCAAAACAGGATGGGCCGCGCGGCGTTCTGGGCCGTTTAAGAGGGCCGGGGAAGGGTACGCAGATAAGATGGATGAGGGAACATGGGAAAGTCGAGTTTGAACCGGGATCTTACGGTGGGCAGGCCGGAGAAAGTCCTTTGGAATTTTTGCCTGCCGCTGTTTGCGAGTATTCTGTTCCAGCAGCTTTACAATATAGCGGACAGCCTGGTGGCCGGGAAATGGATTGGGGAGCACGCGCTGGCGGCGGTGGGAAACAGCTATGAGATCACGCTGATTTTCATTGCCTTTGCCATCGGCGCCAATATGGGCTGCTCGGTGGTGACAGCCCGGTTGTTCGGCGGCAGGCAGTATGGGCGGATGAAGACCGCTGTCTATACAGCCTTCCTCTCGATCGCCGCCCTGTGCGCGGTTCTGATGGCGCTGGGGCTTTTCTTTGGGGGAGGGCTTTTGCGCCTGATCCATACGCCGGAGGATATTTTTGCGGATTCTAAGCTATATCTGGATATCTACATACTGGGCCTGCCGTTCCTGTTTTTTTACAATGTCTCAACCGGCATTTTTTCGGCGCTGGGGGATTCGAGGACGCCGTTTTTCTTTCTGGCTGCTTCTTCCACGTCGAATATTCTGGTGGACATCCTGTTTGTGGACCGTTTCAGGATGGGCGTGGCCGGCGTGGGCTGGGCGACCTTCCTGTGCCAGGGCGTGAGCTGTCTTTTGGCGCTCTGCGTCATTTTCTCCAGGCTGCGGGCGCTGCCGGCGGGGAAGGTCCCTGTGTTTTCCTGGGAAGCGTTTTGCAGGCTTTCGGCGGCGGCTGTGCCGGGGATTTTGCAGCAGAGCTCGATCTCGCTGGGAAATATTGTCCTGCAGGGCGTGATTAACGGCTTTGGGCCGGGAGTGATCGCCGGGTATTCGGCGGCGGTGAAGCTGAATAATCTCGTGATTTCCTCCCTGACGACGCTGGGAAACGGGATTTCGAGCTATACGGCGCAGAATATCGGCGCGGGGCAGATGGACCGTGTGCGGGCGGGCTTTCGCGCCGGGCTTCGGATCGTGTGGCTGCTCTGCGTGCCGATTGCGCTTTTGTACTGGCTGGGCGCGGCGGGGCTGATCCATATTTTCCTGGATGAGCCCTCGGATACGGCGCTTTTATCCGGCGTCAGCTTCCTGCGGATCGTGTCGCCGTTTTATTTTGTCATCTCCGCAAAGCTTGTGCTGGACGGGATCCTGCGCGGATCGGGGATGATGATGCGTTTTATGGCGGCGACATGTACGGATTTGATCGTCCGTGTGGCGCTGTCGTTTGCCTTTGCAGCGCCGTTTGGCATTACAGGCGTGTGGTGCTCATGGCCCTTTGGCTGGGCGGCCGGACTGCTTCTCGTGGCCGCCTCTTACCGGGCGGGGCCGTGGAGTGGGAAGGAGAAGCGGGACGAAAGCGGGGGAGTGAGATAGCGAGATGATAAAGACAGTGGTATTTCTTCCGGATGAACGGCTGCTTGAGGCAGCGCAGTCCATGATCCGGGAGAGAAAGCTTACAGATGTTTCGGTGAAGGCGATCCGGACGATGGACGCGGTAAATGAGGCGCGGGCGGCGGCCGAGAGGGGGGCCGGGCTTCTGGCTGCCTGCGGCTATCAGGCAAAGCTGATCCGGGAGTATACAAAGCTCCCGCTGGTGGAGATCCGGATCCACACCCAGGAGCTGGGGCTGCTTTTGAAGCGCGCCAGGGCCATGGCCAGGAAAGAGAGGCCGCACATCGGCCTGGCGGTTCCGGAAAATCTCCTCTGCGATTTGGAATCCATGGAGGAATTGTTTGATTTGCGCCTTTCCGTGGTATTTTTAAAGCAGACGGATCACATCTCAAGGGCGCTTCGGGAGCTGGCGCGCTTAAAGCCGGATGTGATCATGGGAGGGGAGGCCGTATGCGCCGAGGCGCGCCAGATGGGCTTTCCCTCGCTGGCCCTTGATATCACGGAGCGCTCGGTCGCCGCTGCGCTTTTAGAGACGGAGCGCATGGCGGCTGTCGCGCGGCTGCAGACGGCGGCGGGCGCGGCAGAAGAAGGCGCGGCGCGGGACGCCCTGGCGGACGGCGGCGGGGCTTTGGAGGGACGCGTGCGGGTGAGCCCGAACGGGACGGTGCTCTCCATAAGCAGGCGGATCGAGGAGCTGATCAGCCGGAAAAATGAGGAGGTCGTGGGGCTTCCGCTTTCCGGGGTGTTCCCGGAGCTGGATGCCAAGGCCGCGGCCCGGATCCTGCGCGGGGAGCAGAAGGAGTACAGCGCCTGCGCAGAGCTTTTGGGCCGCTCGTGGCTGATCCGCATGACGCCGGTGCGCTATGGGGCGCAGATCACGGGCGCAAACGTGGATTTTAAAAGCGTGGAGGCGGCGTTTTCCCGGCAGGATGGGCGGCATTTCCGGAAAAGCAGGCTGATCGGCTATGAGGCGGGCGCGCTGTTTGAGGACATCGCCACAGAGGATGAGGCGATGCAGAGAGCTCTGGCGCTGGCGAGACGGTACGCCGGATCCGATGCGCCTGTGCTGATTTACGGGGAAGAGGGCACGGAGTATCAGATGGCCGCGGAGGCGATCCACAATATCAGCCTGAGGAGAGGCGGCCCCTTTGTCCGCGTGGATGCAAAGGTGATCTCCGAGGCCGGGAAAGACATACGAACCGGGCTTTTAGAAGCCCTCAAAAAGGCCGCCGGGGGGACGCTGTTTATCAAGGATGTGGATCGGCTTGCGCCCTCTTTGCAGAGCGGGCTTACCAGGCTTCTGACCGCGGACGGCGCGGCCCGCACAGACGCGCAGCCGCTCTACAGCCCCGGCGTGCGCGTGATGGCCTCTTCTGGGATCTGTCTCCGGAACCTGGTCCGAAACGGGTTCTTCCATGAAGAGCTGTTTTACCTGCTGCACGGCCTGACACTCACGATACCGCCGCTCAGGCGCAGGCCGGCGGATCTGGAGCTGTATTTTGAGCGGTACCTTAAGGAATGCGCGGCCCGGTACCACAGGGAGCTTACGCCGGCGGACGGGGCCCTTAAGGCGCTTTGCGGGCTGGATTTTAACGGAAACCATATCCAGCTTAAGGCATTTTGCGAGCGGCTGGCCCTGACCGCGGACGGGGAGCGCGTGGACGCGGCGCAGATCCGGGAGCTCTATGAGGAGCTCTACCCGGAGCTTTCCGGGCCGGAGCCGGAGCGGGAAGCGCCCGAGCGGATCGTGGTGTACCAGCCGCCGGAGGCGACAGAGCTGAATGAGGTGCTGGAGAAGTATAAGGGCAACCGGGGGCTGGCCGCAAAAGAGCTGGGGATCAGCACCACGACGCTGTGGAGGAAGATGCGGAAATACGGGATTGAGGCCAGATATGTGAATGCGGAGGTATAGGCCGCGGCGCCGGAATGGGTGTAAAACATGTTCCGGCCCCGCAGCCCGCGCGGCGGGCAGGCCATCTGTTTGATATTGACGGGATGTTTAATGTGCATATGTCAGCATAATACCTTCATACTTAAAGCGCCCTCTGTTATAAAAATAAATACTTGCCTTTGGGTTCTTCATAAACTGCTGCGAACGCATGGAAGAAGTATTGGCCGTAAAATAAAAGCAATTTCCGTCTATTTTACGCGGCGTAAACATCGCTTTTATATTTGGGAAACCACCTTCGTCTGCTGAACCGATAAAAACAGTTTTCTGCTTTTGGATAAATTCGGTTATATATTCTATTTTTGTTATTGAAATCCTCCCTTCATGAATTGCCTGTATGCAGATTTTCTGTCAGGGTTTCCAGTATCCGGGCAAGATACTGCTCAAACTGCCGCTGTTCTTTTTCTGAAAAACCGTGATAAAACAGGGTATTCATCTGCTGAGATACAGCTTCAAATCTTGTCTGCAGTGATTTTGCATATTCAGTAAGCGACACTATGGCCTGGCGGCGGTTTCTGGGGTTTATCTTCCTCTCCACAATCCCCTTATTTACCATGCCGTTTATTACCACAGAAACCGTATTTTTGGCAAGGGATGTTTCCTTACTTATTTCGCTGATTGTAAGGTGATCCGTTTTCCACAAAATAAACAGAATCCGTCCCTGCCCGCCGCTTATTTCGATGCCGTTTTCAAGTAATAACCTTTCAAAAATCCTGTCCTGAAGCTGCTTTATCTGTGTGATATAAAATCCGCCTTTCGTCTCCAATAAATCACCTCAGATCCGGTTAGAATATTTCTATATAGAACAATTATTAGTTTACCACGTAGTATTGATAAATGCAATATAAAGCCCCCAATCCCGTTGCTTTTTTTTCCATTTTTATGTATACTACTCTGTAGCCTGTCCGGTAACACGCGCGCAGGCAGTATAAAAACCTTGTGAATTACAAATTGTATGTCAGATATTGGAGGCTGAAAAACAGTGGCAGGCGCAAGCAGAAAAAAACAGGATACAGACAGCAGAAAAGGGACGGCCGCCAGGCAGAAAAACACTTCGGCCCAGGCCGCGGGCAGCCGCGCAAAGGGCGGGGCAGGGCGTCCCGGGGCGGGGCGGAGCAGGGCGGCGGCGCAGCCTTTGGAGGAAGAGAACAGCTTTATGGGGACCGAGGTGGCGATCATTGTGACGTTTGCGGTGTCGGTGCTTTTGTTCTTGAGTAATTTCGGCCTTTGCGGCGCAGTGGGCGATTTCTGCCGGAAAACGCTTCTGGGCGTGTTTGGCAGCATCGGGTATGTGGCGCCCATCCTTTTGTTTACGGGCGCCTGCTTTTATCTGTCCAACCGGGGCGATGTCCGGGCGGTGATTAAGATGACAGCCATGGCGGCCGTGCTGCTTGCCCTGTGCGGGCTGTCGCAGATGATGTTTGGGGGCGGGCTGAAAGAGGGCTGGAAGCTGACCGCTTATTTTATGGAATCCGGCGCCAGCGGCTCGGGCGGCGGATTGATTGGCGGGATTTTAGTGGTGCTTTTGGCCGGTTCTCTGGGAAATGTGGGCGCGTATCTGGTGCTCTTTGTCCTGCTGGCGATTGGGGCGGTCTGCGTGACGGAGCGCTCGCTTGTGAACCTGGTGAAGCAGGGCGGGGAGAAGGCGTATGAGTACGCCAGGGAGGATATGAGCCGCCGCCGGGAGCTTCATGAGGAGCGGAAGGAGGAACGGGCCCGGCTGCGCGAGGAACAGCGCGTGCGGGGCGTGAATCTGGGCGCGACGAGGCTGGCCGATGATGTCCTGATGCGTGATTTTACGTCCGACATCCCGGAGGGGACGGTTTTGGGCCCGGATACGGGCGGATATGATTATGATGAGGATATGGCGCCGGAAGGAGCGGGCGCGCGGCCGCAGAGCCCGGCGGATGTCTTCCGCGGCGTGATCCACCGGCCCGGGCAGGAGGATTTTGACGCCGCGCCGGAGGAAGAGCCGGCGGGAGAATGGGGGGAAGAGCCCTGCATGGAAGAAGGCCGCCCGGCGCATGAGACATTTTTTGCAGATGAGGAAATCCCCATGCAGGATTTCCCCGCACAGGAAATTCCCGTGCAGGAGGCTGCTGATTACGGGCTGGAGAGCGAAACAAAAGAGCCGGCCGGGAAAGTTCCGGAACCAAAGGCCAGCCGGAAGCTGGACTATGGTCCAGAGGACGGATCCGACAGCGATCAGCTTCTCAAACATCTTTATATCCGCCGGGATGTAAGAACCTTTGAGGAGCTTGCCGGCGATGCGGCCGGGGGCGCGGGGGCGGACGTTGCCAGAACAGGCGCGGCGCGCGGTAATTCGGCGGCGGCAGGCCCGGGAAGAGACGCAGCCCGGGCGCAGGAAGGATCATCGGCGGACCCGGCCCCGAGTGACGGCGCAGCCGCGGGCCAGGGGGGAAGCGCAGGTAATCCTGCGGGCGGCCGGACGCCGGACATCCGGGACGGGAGCGCGCCTGGCCGTGCAGCGGCCGATGCAGTCCTGGCCGGGGGTGCGTCCGCCGGAGCGCCGGACGCCGTTCGGGGCGCGAATGTGCCCGGAGCAGCAGACGCCGTCCCGGGCGGGGGCATGCGGCCGGAGCCCCAGATATCCGCGGGCCGGGACGGCGCTGCGGCGCGATCGGAAGAGAGGCCGCAGCCCTGGCGTTCTGAACATGCGTACGTTGCAGCGGCGGAGGCTCTCGGGGATGCCGGGGACGTCTATGGAGGCGACGCTTTTATTGAAGAGGATGCGGAGGGCTTTCTTGATATCCGGCCGGAGGATGGGCTCAGTCTCGAACACGTATCATCCACCGTGCCTGTGAGGAAGGAGGCGCCCGGCGCGCCCTCCTCCTCCGCGTCGGCTTTTGTTGTCCCGGAGGAGGCGAAGCGGGTGGTAACGACATCCGGGAAGGTGATTGAAACCGATACGGAAGCGGTCAGGAAGGTCATGGAGCAGAAGCGGGAGGAGAGAAAGAACCTGCCGGATAGGGACACGGTTCCGGAGCTGATAAGTAAAAAGGCTGAAACCGTGAAAGCAGTCAAGAAGGAGTATATTTTCCCGCCGCTTGATCTGTTAAAGCGCGGAGAGCGGAATACGACCTTTTCCGACAAGGAATACCGGGAGACAGCGATCAAGCTCCAGCAGACGCTGCAGAACTTCGGGGTCGGCGTTACGGTGACGAACATAAGCTGCGGCCCGTCGGTTACGCGCTATGAGCTGCACCCGGAGCAGGGCGTTAAGGTGAGCAAGATCGTCGGCCTGGCGGATGACATCAAACTGAGCCTGGCCGCGGCGGACATCCGCATAGAAGCGCCGATCCCGGGCAAGTCAGCGGTGGGGATCGAGGTGCCGAACAAGGAAAACCAGGTTGTGCTTCTGCGGGAGCTGCTGGAGACAGAGGATTTCAGGCGTCATCCCTCGCGCATGGCTTTTGCCGTAGGTAAGGATATCGGCGGCCAGGCAGTGGTAACGGATATCGCCAAAATGCCGCACCTGCTGATCGCGGGCGCAACGGGCTCCGGAAAATCGGTCTGCATCAATACGCTGATCATGAGCGTCATTTATAAGGCAAAGCCCGAGGATGTCAAGCTCATCATGGTGGATCCAAAGGTGGTAGAGCTGAGCGTATACAACGGGATCCCGCATCTTTTGATCCCGGTGGTAACGGATCCGAAAAAAGCCTCCGGGGCGCTCAACTGGGCCGTGGGGGAGATGATGGACCGCTACGCGAAATTTGCCAAATACAATGTCCGCGACTTAAAGGGCTACAACGAAAAAATCCAGCGGACGGCAGAGATTGACGATGACAATAAGCCTGAAAAGCTGCCCCAGATCGTGATTATTGTAGACGAGCTGGCGGATCTGATGATGGTAGCCCCCGGGGAGGTGGAGGACGCGATCTGCCGCTTGGCCCAGCTCGCAAGAGCCGCGGGCATCCATCTCGTAATTGCGACACAGCGCCCGTCCGTCAACGTCATCACGGGCCTCATCAAGGCAAACGTGCCCTCCAGGATCGCATTTTCCGTTTCGTCCGGCGTGGACTCGCGCACGATCATTGATATGAACGGGGCGGAAAAGCTGTTAGGAAAGGGCGACATGCTCTTTTACCCGTCCGGCTACCAGAAGCCGCAGCGCGTACAGGGCGCATTCGTGTCGGATCAGGAGGTTTCCGCCGTGGTGGAATTCCTGACAGAGCAGGGCCTGACCGCGGAGTACAGCGCGGACGTACAGTCCCGGATCGGGAACGGCTCCATGTCCGGCGGAGACGCAGGCCGGAGCGAGCAGGACGCGTATTTCGCACAGGCCGGGCGTTTTATCATTGAAAAGGATAAGGCGTCGATCGGGATGCTGCAGAGGATGTTCAAGATCGGATTTAACCGGGCGGCGAGGATTATGGACCAGCTTGCGGACGCGGGAGTGGTCGGCGAGGAAGAAGGGACGAAGCCGAGGAAGATTTTGATGAGCATGGAGGAGTTTGAGAACATGCTTGAGGAAGAGTGATGGGGTAGCGTTGTTTATTTGCGAACGGCGGGCGGTGGAGATGCGTATGATAGTAGTATAGATGTCGTGAAGGGGCCGCCCGGAACAGGCTGTGTATCCGACGGAACCGCGCTCTCGCTCAGTGAAAAGCGCAGCGGTGCTAAGCTCGAAAAGGCCTCGCTAAGTACCGGCGGTTTTCAATGGGTTCCTTACGGATACATAGCCTGTCCCGGGCTACGTTTTTGCGGGCTATAGAGCAGAGCGGCATAGCTCTCATTTGGTAAAGAACTGCTGGCCGATCTGGATTAGCATAAATTATTGCATAATATTTTGTATTCGTTAGGCGCTTAACAACGAAATCTTGCGCAAAATGGCAAAATTTTTGGTTCCGGCTTGTCCGGGTTGTGATTTGTAGATAAGTAGATAAATTACCGCTCAAAAAATGTAAGAACCTTGTTTTATGAGCTTTTCAGAGTAATGCTTTGAGTTGTTAATCTTCTACAATTGCTTAATTTACAGCGCAATGAATAAATCACATTGCCAATACAGAACTCAAAACGGGATACATTCCCAACCCCGGCCGGCCAACAGCGTAGCCTGGAACCGGCAGGAAATCCGTAAGGAACCCACCCCAAACCGCCGGCACTTAGCGAGGTCTTTAAAGGGCTTAGTGTCCGCTGCGCTTTTCACTGAGCGAGAGCGGGGTTCCGTCGGATTCGCTGCCGGTTCCAGGTGGCCCCTTCACGATCCCCCCGGCCAGCCCCCAAGACCCCCATCCCACCCCATAAACAGGAGGAAATGCTATGAAACTCAAGGATTGGACCAAGGAATTAAATTACGCCTTATTACAGGGCTCCCTCTCTGAAGAAGTAAACGAAGTCGTCTACGATTCCAGAAAAGCCGCCCCCGGCGCCGTATTCGTCTGCATGCGCGGAGCAAATGTGGATTCCCATCGCTTTATCCCGGACGTGATTGAAGCCGGCTGCCGCGTCCTTGTCACAGAGAAAGAAGTAGAGGCCCCCAAGACCGTCACCGTTCTCCGGGTTGAAAACGGGCGGAATGCCCTGGCGCTTTTGTCGGCCGCGCGCTTTGGCTGTCCGGTGAAGCGGATGACGATGATCGGCGTGACAGGGACAAAGGGAAAGACGACGACGACTTACATGATCAAGTCCATCCTGGAAGCCTGCGGCGGGAAGACGGGGCTGATCGGGACGAATGGCGCGATGATCGGGGAGGAACGTTTTAAGACGGACAACACGACGCCGGAGTCGTACATCCTGCAGGAGTATTTTGCGAAGATGGCGGACGCCGGATGTAAGTATGTGGTGATGGAGGTGTCCTCCCAGAGCTATCTGATGCATCGGGTGGACGGGATTTTCTTTGATTACGCTGTCTTTTTGAATATTTCCAATGACCATATCGGGCCCAATGAGCACGCCAGCTTTGAGGAGTATCTGCACTATAAAAAACAGCTTTTACAGCACAGCGCGGTCTGCCTCGTGAACCGGGACGACGGACATTTTGCGGATATTGCGCAGGGGGCGGCGGCGCGGATCGAGACGTTTTCCCTGGAACAGGAGGCGGATGCCTGGGCGGAGGGGATCCGCTACATAAGAGAGCATGATTTTGTGGGAGTGGAGTTTCGGATGAAGGGCATGTGGGATCTCGCCCTGCGGGTCAATGTGCCGGGGCGTTTTAATGTGTATAACGCGCTGGCAGCGGCCGGGGTCTGCAGCCATCTGGGGCTTGATAAGGAGCGTGTCCGCCACGCGCTGGAGCACATACAGGTGGACGGCCGCATGGAGATTGTGCACCGTTCGCCCAAATGTACGGTGATCGTGGATTATGCGCACAATGCGGTCAGCATGGAGAGCCTTCTTATGACGCTGCGCGATTACCGTCCGAAGCGCCTGGTCTGTGTCTTTGGCTGCGGCGGCAACCGGGCAAAGGATCGGCGGTATTCTATGGGGGAGATCGGCGGGAGACTGGCGGATCTGTGTATCATCACAGCTGATAATTCCCGGTTTGAGAATGTGGAGGATATTTTAGCGGACATTAAGACCGGCCTTTCGCGGACGGACGGCGCGTATCTGGAGATTCCGGACCGCCGGGAGGCGATTGAGTACAGCCTCGCCCACGCGCAGGAGGGGGATATGATTGCCATTATCGGAAAAGGGCATGAAGATTATCAGGAGATCCGGGGCGTGCGCTATCCGTTTTTGGATCGGAGCGTCGTCAGGGAGGCGGCGGCCCGGCTGGGGCTTTAAAGGAGGAACGATGGAGATCAGGGTAAAGGAAATCGCGCAGGCAGCGAGAGGGAGTCTTTTGTGTGGGGACAGCCTTACGCCGCTTCGCCATATCAGTATTGATTCCAGGGCTATGAGGGGGGACGATTTGTTTGTCCCCCTGATCGGGGAGAAAAACGACGCGCACCGTTTTATCGGCCAGGCCATGGAGAACGGCGCGGCTGCGGCGCTTACCTCAAGGCATGAGACGGCGCCAAAGGGCTTTACGGGGGCGCTTATACGGGTTGAGGATACAAAGGCGGCGCTGCAGGCGATCGGCGCGTACATCCGGCGGCGGCTTTGTATCCCTCTGGTTGGGATCACGGGCAGCGTGGGCAAGACGACGACGCGTGAAATGACGGCGGCCGCGCTTTCGGCGGCCTTCCGCACCTTTAAGACCCCGGCCAACCATAACAGCCAGGTAGGCGTTCCCATCACCATCTCCGAGATCGGGAGGGACGATGAGATCGGCGTGCTGGAGCTCGGCATGAGCGAGCCGGGCGAGATGGAGGTGATCGCGCGGCTCGCGGCCGTGGATGCGGCAGTGTTTACGAATATCGGCGTGACGCACATCGAAAATCTGGGCTCCCGCGAGCGTATTCTCGAGGAAAAGCTTCACATTCAGGACGGGATGAAGCCCGGAGGGGCCGTGTTCCTGAATGCGGATAATGATCTGCTGAAAACGGCGCGGATCAGGGAGGATCTGCGCGTGATCACATATGGGACCGGGCCGGATGCGGATTACCGGGCGGAGGAGATCCGCTCGGAGGGCGGCTTTGCTTCGTTTATCCTGGCCCATGGAAGCGCCAGGACGCCGGTGCGCCTGGGCGTGATGGGGGAGCACAATATTTCCAACGCCCTGGCGGCCCTGGCCGTTGCCGATTCGTTCGGCGTCTCCCCGGAACAGGCGGCGGCGGGCCTTTCGCGTTTTACCGGCTTTGAGGGGCGTCAGCAGGTGGAAACCGCGGGCGGCGTTACGGTGATCGACGATACGTATAACGCGAGCCCGGATTCGATGAAAGCCGGGCTCCGGGTGCTGTCATCCTTTGAGGGCGGAAGACGGATCGCCGTGCTGGCGGATATGAAGGAGCTGGGCCCGGACGCGCCGCGTTTCCACAGGGAGATCGGCATTTTTTTGCAGAATCAGCCCGTGGAGGAGCTGATCACGTACGGGGAGCTGGCGGCGGAGATCGCGGCTGCTGCTGCGGAGGCGCCTCCGGCCGGAATCGGATCCGGCGCGGATCCGGCGCGGGACGCTGATGCGGGGAATTGCGTAAGCCGGATGGCGCGCGCGGGGCAGGGCGTCCACACGAAATGCTTTAAAGAGGGGGAAATGGACGCGCTGCTTTGCTATCTGGAGGGCCTTTTGCAGGAAGGCGACACGGTTTTATTTAAGGGCTCGCACAGCATGGGCCTGGGGGCCGCGGCCGCGCGTTTTAAGGAAAAGAGGTAGGATGGATACCGGAACGTACGAATTTGCGGACATCATCATTGACATTTCCCATGAAAAGGTGGATAAGCCGTTCCAGTACCGGATCCCCGGGGCGCTTAAAGGGCAGATAGAGATCGGCGTCCGTGTGCGGATCCCCTTTGGAAAAGGAAACGGCATGCGGACAGGGTATGTGGTGGGGATTGGCAGCACGCCGGAATACGATGTGGGGCGGATCAAGGAGATAAGCGGGCTTGCGCCCGGCAGCACGCCGGTCCGATCCCAGTTGATAAAGCTTGCATGGTGGATGAAACGGACGTACGGCTGCACCATGAACCAGGCGTTAAAGACCGTGCTGCCTGTGAAGCAGGCCATAAAGGCAAAGGAAAAGCGGACGCTTGTCTGCCTTCTCGACGGCCCCGCCCTGCGCGCGGCGATCGGGGAGGCGGGGAAAAAAGGCTATAAGGCCCGGAAGCGCCTTTTATCAGCCTTTTTGGGGACGCCGGAGCTGTCGATGGAGGCCGCGGCCAAAAGGCTTAAGATTACGGCTTCCACGATCCGCCCCCTTGTGGAACAGGGGGCGCTCGCGGTGCGGTCCGAGGAGGAGGACAGGAGCCCGGTCCGGGGCGCGGGGGCTTGGGGGCAAAAGGCGGTATTAAATGAGGAGCAGGCGCGCGCGGCGGGCCGTTTTACAGCGGACTATGACGCGGGGGCGCGCGGCGTCTACCTGCTGCACGGGATCACGGGCAGCGGGAAGACCGAGGTGTATATGGAGTGCATGGAGCACGTGCTGGCGCAGGGAAAGCAGGTGATTGTGCTCATTCCGGAGATCTCCCTCACGTACCAGACCGTGATGCGCTTTTACCGCCGTTTTGGCGACCGGATCGCGATCTTAAATTCAAGGCTTTCGGACGGGGAGCGCTTTGACCAGTGGAAGCGGGCTGAGGAGGGCCGGGTTTCGGTCATGATCGGGCCGCGCTCGGCTCTGTTTGCGCCCTTTGAGCGACTGGGCCTTATCATCATGGACGAGGAGCACGAGGGGGCCTATAAAAGCGAGACGACGCCCCGCTACCACGCCCGCGAGGCGGCCAAAAGGCGGGCCATGGACAGCGGGGCCTCCCTGATCCTCGGATCGGCCACGCCGTCCATGGAGGCGTACCAGGAAGCCCTTTTGGGGGAGAGCCGGCTGCTCGTCCTAACGCGGCGGGCGGTGTCAGGCAGGCGTCTTCCAGCGGTGGAGATCGTGGATCTGCGCGCGGAGCTGCGGGAGGGGAACAAGAGCATGTTCAGCCGCCGCCTGCGGGAGCTTATCGAGGACCGCCTGGCAAAGCAGGAGCAGATCATGCTCTTTATCAACCGCCGCGGGTATTCCAATTTCGTTTCCTGCCGATCCTGCGGGGAGCCGGTGCGCTGCCCGCACTGCGACGTTTCGCTGACTCTGCACGGAAAAAGCCGCCTGGAGTGCCATTACTGCGGGTACAGCGTCCCCCTGATGGAAAAATGCCCGTCCTGCGGCTCGCCGTACCTGGCCGGCTTCGGGGCGGGGACGCAGAAGCTGGAGGAGCTTGCGAAAAAGGAATTCCCGGGCAGCCGGATCCTGCGCATGGACGCGGACACCACGGCCAGAAAGGGAGGACATGAGGCGATCCTCGCGGCGTTTTCGGCCCATGAGGCGGATATCCTAATCGGGACGCAGATGATCGTGAAAGGGCATGATTTCGGCCGCGTGACACTGGTGGGCGTCATGGCCGCGGATCTGTCGCTGAATACGCCGGATTACCGCTGCAGCGAGCGCACCTTCCAGCTCCTGACGCAGGCCGCCGGCCGGGCCGGCCGGGGCGAGACGGCCGGGGCGGTGGTGTTCCAGACCTATCAGCCGGATCACTACGCGATCCGCTGCGCGGCCTCTCAGGATTACGAGGCGTTTTTTAGCCAGGAGCTCGCTTACCGCCGGGCCATGAATTACCCGCCGCTGTGCCGGATGCAGGCCGTCCTTTTTTCCAGCGCCTCTCCGGGAACTCTGGGGGCGGCCGCGGATCTGGCTAGGGATGTGCTTTTGCGGGAGTTTGAAAAAGACGGGGCGCAGCGGGAGAACGCGCAGTTTATCGGCCCGGTTCATGCCCCGGTTTATAAAGTTAATGATATATATAGAAAAATTTTATATATAAAGAGTGGAAAATGTGATATACTTGATAGAATCAGGGGAATTTTGGAAACCCTGGCCTCCGGAAACGAGGTCTTCCGGACGGTGGCGGTCCAATACGATATTTCGTGACCGTTATACTATTTCTTAAAAGAGAGGGAAGATGAGATGGCAATCCGATCAATCAGAACTATTGGAGATGAAATTCTGACAAAAGAGTGCAAGCCGGTGAAGGAGATGACTCCGCGCACGGCGGAATTGATAGAGGATATGTTTGAAACCATGTACGAGGCGAACGGCGTGGGGCTGGCGGCTCCCCAGGTGGGGATTCTGCGCCAGATTATTGTGATCGATGTGGAGGACGGGAAGCAGTATGTGCTGATCAATCCCGAGATCCTGGAGGTCAGCGGCAGCCAGAGCGGCTCCGAGGCGTGCCTTAGCGTGCCGGGAAAGAGCGGAACCGTGACGCGCCCTGCGAATGTAAAGGTAAGGGCCTTTGACGAGAACATGAAGGAGTTTACGCTGGACGCCACGGAATACTTAGCCCGCGCGATCTGCCATGAATGCGACCATTTAAAAGGACATCTGTATGTGGAATTCGCGGAGGGACCGCTGGAGGACGTGCAGACAGAGGAGGATTAGAGGAAATGAAGCTTGTTTTTATGGGAACCCCGGATTTCGCCGTGCCGGCGCTTAAGGCGCTTCTTGGGGGAGGGCATGAGGTGGCGGCGGTTGTGACCCAGCCGGACCGTCCCAGGGGCCGGGGAAAGTCGCTCGTCATGTCCCCGGTCAAGGAAACGGCGCTTAAGCATGGCATACCTGTCCTGCAGCCGGAGCGGATCAAAAAGGACGAGGCATTTTTAAAGAGCCTTGAGGCGATTTCACCGGACGCCATTGTGGTAGCGGCTTTTGGCCAGATCCTGCCGGAGACGGTCCTCACGCTCCCCCGCTATGGCTGCATCAACATCCACGCCTCGCTGCTCCCGAAGTACCGCGGCGCCGCGCCGATCCAGTGGGCGGTGATAAACGGCGAGGAGGTCAGCGGCGTTACGACCATGCAGATGGACGCCGGGCTGGATACCGGGGATATCATGGAAACCATGGAAGTGGAGCTGCGCGTAAAGGAGACAGGCGGCAGCCTTTTTGAGAAGCTGAGCGCGGCCGGGGGAGAGCTTATCCTGTCCACGCTTCAGAAGGTGGAGGACGGGAGCATTACCCATACAAAGCAGGCGCAGGAGAAGAGCTCCTATGCCAAGATGCTTGATAAGGCGATGGGCAGGGTGGACTGGAGCCGGGGGGCGGAGGAGATCGAGCGCCTGATCCGCGGCCTGAACCCATGGCCCAGCGCCTACGCGTCTTATAAGGGGAAAACGTTAAAATTCTGGGACGCTGACGTAGTGATCCAGAAGGAGGAGAGGAAAGGGCGGCCCGGGGAGATCGTGTCCGTGGAAGAGGATCGTTTTCTGGTCCAGACCGGGAACGGGCTTCTCGCGGTCTATGAGCTGCAGCTTGAGGGCAAAAAACGCATGCCCACCGATGCATTTCTCAGAGGGTATCCCGTGAAGGCGGGGGAAACGTTAGAGTAACGTTTTTGGCGAAAGGAGATTTTATGTACGGTTACGGATACAGAATGTTTGATCCCACGATTTTTCTTGTTTTGATCGGCGTGGTTCTTTCTATGGCGGCTTCCGCGAAGGTGAACAGCACCTACGCGAAGTTTTCGCAGGTGCGCAGCATGACGGGCCTTACAGGGGCCGAGGCGGCGAAGCGCCTTTTAAATTCCCAGGGAATTTACGATGTGCAGGTCCGCCATGTGGCCGGAAAGCTGACGGATCACTATGATCCGAGGACAAAGACCGTGAACTTGTCGGACGCGGTGTACGGCTCCACATCGGTGGCGGCGATCGGCGTGGCTGCCCATGAGTGCGGCCATGCGATTCAGGACAACATGGAATATGTCCCGCTGCGGCTCAGGGCTGCGATTGTGCCGGCTGTCAATATCGGGGCGACGATTTCCTGGCCGGTGATTATTTTCGGCGTCCTCATCGGGGGCCTCGGCTCGCCGCTGGTGATGATTGGAATTCTCTTATTTTCCCTGTCCGTGCTCTTTCAGCTCGTGACGCTTCCCGTGGAGTTTAACGCTTCCGCGCGCGCGGTGCGCCTGCTGGATTCCATGGGGATCTTAAAGGGCCAGGAGGTGGGTTATACGAAGCAGGTGCTGGGCGCGGCGGCCCTCACGTATGTGGCGGCGGCGGCCGGGTCGATCTTACAGCTTTTGCGCCTGGTGATCCTGTTCGGAGGAAGAAGAGATGACTAAGGGGCCGCTTGTGCGGGAGATCGTTTTTGAGGCCCTGACGGAGATTCTGGAGGAAAACCGGCACTGCCATGTGATCCTCGCAAAGGCCCTGGACAAATACCAATATCTCGAAAAACCGGATCGCTCGCTGATCAAGCGCATGGTTCACGGAACCGTGGAATACCGGCTGACCATTGACCATATATTAAATCTGTACTCGAAAGTAAAGACCGAAAAGATGAAGCCAGCGATCCGCACGATCCTGCGGATGTCGGCGTACCAGATCCTTTATCTGGACCGGGTCCCGGATTTTGCCGTGTGCAACGAGGCGGTAAAGCTCGCGGGCCGCAGGGGCTTTCGCGGGCTTTCCGGCTTTGTGAACGGCGTTCTGCGCGCGGTTTCCAGGGATAAGGAGAAGCTTTCCTTTGAAGAGCCGTGCTATAAGTATTCCATGCCTGCCTGGATCTTTGCGATGTGGGAGGAGGAGCTCGGAGGCTGTGAGGCTGTGAGGCTGTGTGAGAGCTTCCTTGAGGGACGTCCGCTGATGGTCCGCTGCAACCGCAGCCGGGCTTCTGCGCAGGCGGTTCTTACTTCCCTTGCGGGCCAGGGCGTGACGGCGCGCGATATGGGCGCAGGCGTCTTTTCCCTGTCCGGAGTGGACTATCCGGAGGCGCTGGAGGCGTTTCAGAAGGGATGGATCCAGATTCAGGATTTGAGCTCCGCCCTGGCCGGGGAGGCGGCAGGCTTTAAGGAGGGCGACACGGTGCTTGATGTCTGCGGCGCGCCGGGCGGAAAGAGCGTCTGCGCGGCGGATCATCTTAAGGGAAGCGGGCTGGTGGTGTGCCGGGATCTAACGGAGGGCAAGGTGAGCCTGATTGAGGACACGATCCGGCGCAGCGGTTTTGCCAATATACAGGCCGGGGAGTGGGACGCCCTGTGTTTTGACCCGGAGTGGGAGGGCCGCGCCGATGTGGTGATCGCGGATCTGCCCTGCTCCGGGCTTGGGATCATCGGCCGCAAGCCGGATATCAAGTATCACGCCTCGCCGGAGCGGATCCGGGAGCTGGCGGCGCTGCAGCGGGAGATTCTGGACGTGGCCTGGCGCTATGTAAAGCCGGGCGGGACGCTTGTCTACAGCACCTGCACCATCAGCAGGAGGGAAAATCAGGAGAACCGGAGCTGGTTTCTGGAGAATCATCCCTTTGAGCCGGCGGACATCCGCGAAAGGCTCGGGGAGGACTTTACGCAGGAAAGCCTGCGGGAGGGCTATGTGCAGCTTCTCCCCGGGACGCATCCGTGCGACGGTTTTTTTATTGCGGTGATGAGACGCAGGGCCGCTCTGGCTGTCTGAACGGGCAGTACGAACATACACAGGAGTAAAAAGGGGTATGGAACGAAGGGATATTAAATCATTTACGCTGACGGAGCTGGAGACGGCTATGCGGGAGCTGGGGGAAAAGCCGTTCCGCGCCAGGCAGCTATACCAGTGGATGCATGAAAAGCTGGCCGGCTCGTTTGACGAGATGACGAGCCTTTCAAAAGAGCTCAGAAGGAAGCTTTTTGAGCAGTTCCTTTATGTATCCTTAAAGCCTGTCTGCGAGAAGGTTTCAAAGTTTGACGGGACGAGGAAATACCTCTTCGCCCTGGAGGACGGCCATGTGATTGAGAGCGTGCTGATGCGGTATTCGTACGGCAATTCCGTGTGCATTTCCTCCCAGGTCGGGTGCCGGATGGGGTGTACGTTCTGCGCCTCGACGCTGGACGGACTGGAGCGGAACCTGCGCGCCTCCGAGATGCTTGACCAGGTTTACCGGATCCAGGCCATGACCGGGGAGCGCGTTTCCCATGTAGTGGTGATGGGCTCCGGGGAACCGCTTGACAACTATGACAGCCTTCTCCGTTTTATACGGATCATAAGCGGAGAGGGCGGTCTCCGCCTTGGCCAGAGGAATATCACGGTTTCCACATGCGGCGTCGCGCCTGCGATCCGGCGTCTGGCCGAAGAAAAGCTTTCGGTCACGCTGGCGCTGTCCCTGCACGCGCCGGATGACGCGACGCGGAAAACGCTTATGCCCATCGCGAAGACCTACGCCCTTTCGGATGTCCTTGAGGCATGCCGCTTCTATTTTGAAAAGACGGGACGCCGCGTGACGTTTGAATACAGCCTGGTAAAGGGTGTAAACGACCGCCTTTCCGACGCCAGGGCCCTGGCCGCTCTCTTAAAGGGACAGCGCGGCCACGTCAACTTGATCCCGGTCAATCCGGTAAGGGAACGGGACTATGTTCAGTCAGACCGCCGGTCTGTGGAGGCGTTTCAGGGCTGCCTTGAAAAAAGCGGCGTGAACGCGACGATCCGCCGGGAGCTGGGGCGCGATATCGACGGCGCGTGCGGCCAGCTAAGGAGACGCTATATCGACTCCGTGAAAACGCCGGACGAGGGCGGTGGGGAAGGAGGGCGCAGCGAATGAAGGCATGCGCAGTAACGGACACGGGACGCGTGCGCCCGGTCAATCAGGATTTCCTGTATGCGAGTACGGAGCCGGTGGGACCCCTTGCGAACCTGTTTATCGTGGCGGACGGCATGGGCGGCCATCAGGCCGGCGATTTTGCATCGCGCTACCTGGTCGGCCATCTTGTGAAGCACATCGAGAGCAGCAGCCTGGCGGCGGAGCAGCCGGTGCCTGTCCTCCGCCAGGCGATTGAGGACGTCAACACAGAGCTGTTTGAGCTGGCCTGTGCGAAGCCGGATCTGGCCGGGATGGGAAGCACGCTGGTGGCCGCCACGGTGGCGGGCGGCGTGCTCTATGTGGCGAATGTGGGGGACAGCCGCCTCTATACGATCCGGGGAACCGGCATACGCCAGATCACAAGGGATCACTCCTTTGTGGAGGAGATGGTGTCCAGAGGACAGATGGAGCGGGGCAGCAGGGCCTATAAAGAGCAGAAGAATATCATAACGCGGGCAATGGGGATCGGGCGGAAGATCCGCATCGATTTTTTCGAGGAGCCGTTATCCGGGGGGGAGTACCTTCTCCTGTGTTCGGACGGTCTGACGAATATGGTGGATAATTCCGCGATTTTCCGCCTCGTTTTAATGCCTGAAACACTGCAGATGAAAGCCAAGGCATTGATCGCGCTGGCGAACCAGAACGGGGGAAGGGATAATATTGCCGTTATTCTTGTGGATCCCCAGATAAGCGAGGTGAGGGAAAGATGATGCTGAAGCCTGGAACTTATTTGCAGGAGCGCTATGAAATCCTCTCCCTGATCGGGACGGGGGGCATGTCTGAGGTGTATCAGGCAAAATGCCATAAGCTGAACCGCCTGGTGGCCATTAAGGTGTTAAAGGAGGAATTCTGCCAGGATTCCAATTTTGTCAGTAAATTCAAGATGGAGGCCCAGGCCGCGGCGGGGCTTTCGCATCCGAATATTGTCAGCGTGTTCGACGTGGTGGACGAGGAAGATCTGCACTTTATCGTCATGGAGCTGATCGAGGGGATCACGCTGAAGAGCTACATTCTGAAAAAAGGCCGCCTGGGCGTCAAGGAGACCATCGGGATCGCCATTCAGGTCGCGCAGGGCATTGCCGCGGCCCATGACCAGCACATCGTTCACCGGGATATCAAGCCCCAAAATATGCTGATCTCCCGGGACGGGAAGGTAAAAGTGGCTGATTTCGGGATCGCCCGGGCCGTGTCCTCCCAGACTGTCGGAGCCACGGCCGTGGGATCCGTGCATTACATTTCCCCGGAGCAGGCCAAAGGCGGCTACAGCGACGCCCGGAGCGATCTGTACTCCCTGGGGATTACGATGTATGAGATGGCCACCGGCCAGCCGCCCTTTGACGGGGAGAACACGGTGACGATCGCCCTGGCCCATCTGGAGGATCCCGTCTTTCCGCCCAGCCGCTTTAACCGCGAGGTGACGCCGAGCCTGGACCGAATTATCTTAAAATGTACGGCCAAACGGCCGGAGCGGCGTTATCAGGACGCGTATGAGCTGATCGCGGATCTGCGCCATGCGCTGGTGGATCCCAACGACGATTTTCTGAAAAAGGAGCCGGAGATCGACGAATCCTCGCCCACCGTGGTCCGCGGCGCGGACGGCCGGGAGCTGGCCCGCAGCGTACAGCGGCGCGAGACGCCGGATACGGACTGGGATATCAAGGTGCTGAACCCGGCGGCGCGCCGGGAGGAGCCAAGGCTTAAGGAGGAGACGGTCTGGATCGGAGAGCCGGAGCCGGCCCCCAGGAGAAAGGAACGGCGCGATGAGGCAAGTCCCGGCATGGAGCGGCTGCTTGCGGCCATCGGGGTGGTAGCTGCGATTCTGATTGTGGCAGTGGTCGTGGTGATTTTTGTCAGGCTGGGCGGGATTTTTCACAAGCCGTCGGGGGAGAAACGCCCGTCCACGGAGACCGTGGAATCATCCACGGAGGAGGGCATTGCCTCCACCCAGTGCCGCGTGCCGGATGTGATGGGCCTTACGGAGGAGCAGGCGAAGACGAGGCTTGAGGAAGAATCGCTTAAGATCCGCTATGAATACGCGGAATCCGGGGATGAAGAAAAGGGCCGCGTGATCGGGCAGAGCATTGAGAGCGGAACCGTTGTCTCCAAGATGAGCGAGGTGGCGGTGACGATCGGCGAGGGCACAAATAAGGTGGATCTCACGGACCTTTCCCTTGAGGAGCAGACCGGGGAGGCCGCGAAGGCGATTCTGGAAGCGCAGAGGCTCAGGGCGACGCTCGTGGAGGAGCACAGCGATACGGTGGAGACAGGAAAGGTGCTGCGTTATGAGCCGCAGAAGGCGGTGCCCGGGGAAGAGGTGACGCTTTATGTAAGCGCGGGCCCGGAGATTGTGTCTGTCCCCATGCCGGAGATTACGGGCATGTCGGAGGAGAACGCGCGGATCGTCATGGAAACCATCGGCCTGCAGCTCGGAGAGCGCCGGGAGGAGAGGAGCGCCGAGGTGGCGAAGGGCCTGATCATCCGTCAGGATATCGCGCCTAAGACGGAAACCCCCCAGGGGACGGCCGTGGGCTACACGGTCAGCACGGGCCGGGAGACGAAGTTTATGGCGGCCGTGAATGACGATTTCCAGCTCCGCGAGCTGTTCGGGCCGAGCTCCGGGGATACGGAAATCAAGGTTTCCATCCTGATGAAGCAGGTGGTAAACGGGCAGGTCAAGAGCACGGTTATACTGGCCCCGCGTATGATGGCAGGGGATATCACGATCCCGATCCATTATAACATTGAGGGCGCGGCCGGAGTGCTGACAGGGGAGCTTGAGGTGTGGGATCTGACGAATGACAAGATTCTTAAGACATACCCGCTGGAATTTCTGGAGGTGGATCGCTGAGGGCGCATGAGAGGAAAGATTGTTAAAGGAATTGCAGGATTTTATTACGTCCACGACGGGATCAGCCGGACGTATGCGTGTAAGGCCAGGGGCGTCTTCCGCAACCGGGGGGTAAAGCCCCTGGTCGGGGACGACGTGGAGATCACGGTTCTCGACGAGGCGGCCGGGGAGGGGAATATCGATGCGATCCTTCCCCGCGCCAACAGCCTGATCCGGCCGGCCGTGGCGAATGTGGATCAGGCGGTCGTGGTGTTCGCCGTATCGGATCCCGCGCCGAATTTAAACCTTCTGGACCGGTTTCTGGTCATGATGGCGCGCCAGAACATCCCGGCGGCGATCTGCTTTAACAAAACGGATCTGGGCGGGGAGGAGACGAAGCGCCTTTCGGCTCTCTATGAGCCGGCGGGCTACCCTCTGCGCTTTGTCAGCATCCGGGCCGAATCAGGCCTTGAGGATCTGCGCGCGCTGTTTACGGGAAAGACCACAGTGCTGGCCGGCCCCTCCGGGGTGGGGAAATCCTCAATCACCAACTGGCTCTGGCCCGAAGCAGACATGCAGACCGGGGAGATCAGCAGCCGCATCCGCCGGGGAAAGCACACGACGCGCCATTCGGAGCTCTTTTTTGTGGAACAGGATACCTATATCGTTGACACGCCGGGATTCAGCTCCCTGTATATCGGAGATCTGATGCCGGAGGAGCTGAAGGCGTGCTTTCCGGAATTTGCCGGGTGGGAGGAGGACTGCCGCTTTTTGGGCTGCGTTCACATAGGGGAGCGCGAGTGCGGCGTAAAGACAGCCGTGGGCGAAGGAAAAATAGGACGGGAACGATATGAGAATTACAGGCTCCTGTACCAGGAGCTGAAGGACAGGAGGAGGTACTGAGGATGATTTTGTTAGCGCCGTCTGTTCTGGGAGCGGATTTTAAAAGGCTGGGGGAGCAGATTCAGTCAGTGGACCGCGCCGGGGCGGACTATATCCATCTTGATGTGATGGACGGAACCTTTGTGCCCAGCATTTCCTTTGGGATGCCTCTCATCGGGAGCGTGCGGGGCTGTACGGAGCGGATCTTTGACGTCCACATGATGGTGGAGGAGCCGTCGCGCTATGTGGATGACATGAAGCGCGCCGGGGCGGATCTGATCTGCGTCCACGCCGAAGCCTGCCGCCACCTGGATCGGACCATACGCCAGATTAAGGAGGCGGGCCTGATGGCCGGCGCCGCCCTCAATCCGGCCACTCCGCCGGAAGTACTGCGCTGGGTTTTGGGAGAGCTTGACCTGGTGCTTGTGATGACAGTTAATCCCGGCTTTGGAGGGCAGAAGCTGATACCCGGGATGATGGATAAGATCCGGGCGCTGAAGGACATGTGCGCTTCTCTGGGCCTATCGCCGCGCATTGAGGTGGACGGAGGCATAACGGCAGACAATGTGCGGCTGGCGCTGGAGGCCGGGGCGGATGTGATTGTGGCCGGCTCTGCGGTGTTTGGAGGGGACGCGGCGGGGAATGTGAGGCGGTTTAAGGAGATCTTCCGGGAGTTTGAGGGGGAGGCGTAGCGGGATGTTTGCAGGCTGCGGTTTGTTGTGGAAGGGCCGCCCGAGTCAGGTTCTATATCCGACGGCCCCCCGTTTCCGCCCGGAGAAAAGCAAATGTATTTTATCGGCAATAAAATGATATTGGTTTTGAAGCATATGATTAAGGAAAAAAGAGGGAGCGTGACATGAAACGGTGCCTGATTGTAACAGGAGGCAGCATAGATCTGGCGTTTGCTGAGCGGTTTTTAAGGGGACGCGCTTATGATCGGATTGTGGCGGCGGATGCAGGACTTCTGGCTGTCAGGGCCCTGGGCCTTACGCCGGACGAGGCGGTGGGGGATTTTGACTCGCTTCCCGGGGACGTGCTGGAGGAATACAGGAACGATCCGGGAATCTGCTTTGAGATCCATTCCCCGCAAAAGGATGAGACGGATACCGAGCTGGCGCTTCTGGCAGCGGAGAGGAGCGGATGTGCGGCGGCGGACATCCTGGGCGCGCTGGGCGGGCGGATGGATCATGCGATCGGCAATATTCAGTTAATGTACCAGTTCTACGGGCGCGGGATGGATGTCTCCATCTACGATCCGCGCAACCGCCTGTATCTGGTGGGTAAACGGGCGTATTTCAGGAAAAAGGAGCTCTATGGAAGGTATATTTCCTTCCTGCCCATGACGGAATCGGTGGAGGGGCTGACGCTGAAAGGATTTCAATATCCGCTGGACCATAAGACAATCTGTCTGGGGACAAGCCGCTGCATCAGTAATGAGCTGGCCGGCGAGGAAGGGTATCTGGAGCTTGAACGCGGCGTACTGCTGTGTGTGGAGTCACATGATTAGTACATATCGCTGATTGGATATGATGATATACGGCGCAGTTACCGTGCGCACTCGATATCATTTGCTTCTGGCGTAATTAAGGATGTTGGCATATATCTGGACGAATGCCATGAACGTAAGATTTCAGAGTATAGTTTTTTATCTCGATATATCCAATATAATGCGATCTGTCAAATACATATGGCCCGCCGATCATGTAGCCCGAGTCAGGTTCTATATCCATAAGGAACCCGTAGAAAACCGCCGGCGCTTAGCGAGGTCCCGTTGGATATAAAACCTGACTCGGGCGGCCCTCTCACGATTAAGCATGGCGCGCCATGAAACAATCTGCTTATCCAGTCATATAAACCGCTGCAAAACAACTGACCCGCTAAAATTTTATAAAACTGTATGTTTTTACATGCACACATTTGTGCTATGATGATGCTTATCAAAGAACAAAGAAGGAAAACGATATCAAACCAGCCGCCGTCCCATATAAACGGGCAGCGCCGGGATACCGCCAGTTTGCAAAAAGGAGAGATCATCATGACACAAGCATCCAATAAGGCGTATAAGGTTTCTATGATTGGGCTTCTGGCCGCCCTGTCCTATGTGGTATTTACGTATGGCCAGATTAAAATCACCCTGCCGGGCGGAGACGCTACCTCTATTCATCTGGGGAATGCGGTCTGCGTGATCGGCGCTCTGTTAATGGGAGGCGTTTACGGCGGGTTAGGCGGAGCGATTGGCATGACCATCGGGGATCTGCTTGATCCGGTCTATGTCGTTTACGCGCCAAAGACCTTTATCTGCAAGCTTTGTATCGGGTTGATTACCGGCTTTGTGGCGCATCGGATCGGGAAGATCGCAGAGAGCCGCGATTCGGGGCATATTTTTAAATTTACGGTTCTGGCGGCTGTGCTGGGGCTGCTCTTTAACGTCATTGCGGATCCGCTGATCGGATATTACTATAAGCTGTGGGTGATCGGAAAGCCCGCCGCGGAGCTCACGCTGGCCTGGAACTTGGCCTCCACCTCCATCAATGCAGCGGCGTCCGCCGTGGTATCTGTAGCGGCGTATGGAGCAGCGCGCCCGGCGCTCAAAAAGGCCGGACTTTTGCAGGCGAAGAGAGCCTGACCGCCGCGGGAGCCGGACGTGGAGGAGACGATTAGAGGAATGAGTAAAAAACTGGCTGTTATAAGCGATATAGCAGGATATGGCCGCTGTGCATTGACAGCGGCTATTCCTGTCATCAGTGCGTTAAAGGTACAGTGCTGTCCTGTAGTGACGGCAGTGCTGTCCAACCATGCAGGCTATCCGTCCTGCTATTTTGACGATTATACGGATCGCATGACGCCCTACATCGGGGAGTGGAAAACGCTGGGCTTTGAGATGGACGGCATTATGACCGGATTCCTGGGATCCGCGCGCCAGGCGGAGATTGTGACGGATTTTATCCAGCATTTCAAACGCAGGGACACCATGCTTCTGGTGGATCCCACCATGGGCGATCACGGAACGCGCTACCGCATCTGCGATGAGGAGATCTGCGACGCCATGCGGGAGCTGATTGTATATGCGGACATCATCACCCCCAACTTAACCGAGGCTTGCCTTTTGACCGAAACGCCCTGGCAGGAGAACGGCTGGAGCAGAAGGCGTCTCTCGGATCTGACCTTTAAGCTTTTGATGCTGGGAGCCGGCGCGGTAGTGCTGACCGGGGTGGTCAAGGGAAACTCGATCATGAATGTGATCCATGAAAAAGGGAAGGAGCCGATCTTCCAGACAGCGCATTATGTGGAGGGAAGCTATCACGGAACAGGGGATATCTTCGCCGCCGTGCTGGGCGCGAGCGTGGTGCGCGGCGTGGAGCTGGAGGAGGCTGTCAGAAGGGCGGCTGCATTTACGCGCAAATGTGTGGAGAAGTCAAAAGCGCTCGGGACGGAGGAACGGGAGGGGCTTTGTCTGGAGGAGTGCCTGGGGTATTTGATGAAGCTTTGAGCGGGAGCGCGGTTTCGCCGGATATACCGCCCGCTTCCGGCGGCCCTTTCGCATCCCCTCTTAGCGGGTCTGCCCATTTTTAGGGCTTTTCATCCAAAAAAAACTGTAGTATAATCGTCAAAGAAATAAAAGAAAACAATGCGGCAGGAGGAAGATATGTTAGATTTAAAGTTTGTCAGGGAAAATCCGGAGGCTGTGAAGCAGAATATCAGGAATAAATTTCAGGACAGCAAGCTTGGCCTGGTGGATGAGGTCATTGAGCTGGATGTAAAGAACCGGGCGGTGAAAAAGGAAGCGGATGATCTGCGCGCCGGGAAAAATAAGATAGCCAAGCAGATCGGCTCGCTGATGGGCCAGGGAAAGAAAGAGGAGGCAGAGGCGCTTAAAAAGCAGGTGGCGGAGAACGCCGCGCGCCTTGCATGGCTGGAGGAGCAGGAAAAGGAGCTGGGAGAAAAGATTGTATCGATCATGATGCGCATTCCCAACATAATTGATCCCAGCGTGCCCATCGGCCGGGATGACAGTGAGAACGTGGAGGTTCAGAAGTATGGGGAGCCGGCGGTTCCGGATTTTGAAATCCCCTACCACACGGATATTATGGAGCGCTTTAACGGTATTGACCTCGACAGCGCCCGGAAAGTGGCCGGGAATGGTTTCTACTATCTGATGGGGGATATTGCCAGGCTTCATTCGGCCGTGATCGCCTATGCGAGGGACTTTATGATTGGCCGCGGCTTCACGTACTGCGTGCCCCCGTTCATGATCCGCAGCAACGTGGTGACCGGGGTGATGAGCTTTGCCGAGATGGACGCCATGATGTATAAGATCGAGGGGGAAGATCTGTACCTGATCGGCACGAGCGAGCATTCCATGATCGGGAAATTCATTGATACCGTGCTCCCGGAGGCGGAGCTCCCGAAAACTTTGACGAGCTATTCCCCGTGCTTCCGCAAGGAAAAAGGCGCGCACGGCATTGAGGAGCGCGGCGTTTACCGCATCCATCAGTTTGAAAAGCAGGAGATGATCGTGGTCTGCAAGCCGCAGGACAGCCCCATGTGGTTTGATAAGCTGTGGCAGAACACGGTGGATCTGTTCCGCTCCCTGGACATCCCGGTCCGCACACTGGAGTGCTGCTCCGGCGATCTGGCGGATCTGAAGGTAAAATCCGTTGACGTGGAGGCGTGGTCCCCGAGACAGAAGAAATATTTCGAGGTGGGAAGCTGCTCGAATCTGGGCGACGCGCAGGCAAGGCGTTTAAAGATCCGTGTGAACGGGGAGGACGGGAAATATTTTGCCCACACGCTGAACAATACCGTGGTGGCCCCGCCCCGCATGCTGATCGCATTTCTGGAAAATAATCTTGAGGCTGACGGGTCTGTGCGGATTCCGGAGCCTTTACGCCCCTATATGGGCGGTATGGAACGCCTGACCGTTCAGAAGGCATGAGCGTGGGATAATCGGACGCCTTAAAAAGGCGTCCTGGATGTCTGTTGTAGTGTTGCGTAAAAAGAGGGGATGGATATGAAGTATATTGTGATTCTGGGGGACGGTATGGCAGACGAGCCCATTGAGGCCCTGGGCGGGAAAACGCCCCTTGAATATGCCGAAACTCCGGTGATGGACCGCCTGGCCCCCGTCTCGGAGCTGGGGCTGGCCGCCACGATTCCGGAGGGCATGAAGCCGGGCAGCGATACGGCGAATCTGGCTGTTCTGGGGTATGATCCGAAACGCTATTATACAGGCCGCTCGCCGCTGGAGGCGCTGAGTATCGGCGTAGATATGAAGGACGATGATATTGCCATGCGCTGCAACCTTGTCACCCTGTCAGAGGGGGAGTCTGTGTATGAGGATCGGATTATTCTGGATCACAGCTCAGACGAGATTTCCACAGAGGATGCGGCTGTCCTCCTGGATGCGGTAAAGGATGCGTTCCAGACAGAAGAATACCGGTTTTATACCGGTACGAGCTACCGCCATCTTCTGATCTGGGCAGGCGGGGAGGTGATGGAGCTGACGCCGCCCCACGACATCCTCACCCGCCGGATCGGAGCATATCTCCCGTCAGATCCGGTTCTGCAAAATATGATGCAGAAAAGCTTTGACATCTTAAACCATCATCCGCTCAATGAGGAACGGGCGGCGGAGGGAAAGAAGAAAGCCAATTCCATCTGGTTCTGGGGCGCGGGCACCCGCCCGTCCCTGTCCTCCTTCTATGAGAAGACAGGGAAAACGGGAGTCATGATCTCGGCGGTTGACTTATTAAAGGGGATCGCCGTGGGGGCCGGCATGAAAAATATAATGGTTCCGGGCGCGAACGGCGGCCTGCGCACGAATTATGAGGGCAAGGCGCGGGCGGCGGTAAAAGCTCTTTTGGAGGGCGGCGCGGACTTTGCCTACATCCATGTGGAAGCGCCGGACGAGATGGGCCATCAGGGAAGCGCCGAGCGGAAGGCGGAGGCCATCCGCTATCTGGATCAGAGGCTGATCCGCATCGTGGCTGATGAGATGGACGCATCAGGAGAGGCGTACCGCCTGCTGATCCTGCCGGATCACCCCACGCCCGTCCGCTGCCGTACCCACGTGTCGGATCCGGTTCCGTATCTTCTGTACGACAGCCGCAAACAGGAGAAGAGCGGGTATTTGTACAGTGAAAAAAATGCAAAAGCAGCCGGTATATTCATACGGGACGGATACCGTCTCATCGATCGCCTGCTGGAGCTTTAAGAGCGTAAGCGTATGTTTCCGCTGCAAGGGTCTGTGCATAAAAAGGGCGGTACTTTGAAGCCAAAGTACCGCCTTTATGTATGACATTATGTCCGTCATGCCAGACCAAGCATCGTGGTCAGAGCGCCGAACAGCATATTGAAGGTCAGGATCGCAAGAATAACCACGCCGACAAGGTTCATCGTGCGGCTGGACTGCATCTTGGAGCGGAATTCATCCACGATACAGCAGTCCGGCTCGTTGGGAATATAGTAAACGGTATAGTTCCCGCCCAGGCGGTATTTTCCCTTTCTGGCCTCGGCAAATGTCAGGGCTGTCGTATAGCTCTTCCCATTTACCTGATAAGAGACGATGGGGTACTGATTTGTCCAGCGGAAGGTGCGGTTGCGGCGGCGTACTGTGACGAGCTCTGAGATTGTCCCCTCTGCCTTTGCGGTCATTAAGTGAGCGCGGTTTAAGAGTTTCCCCAGTTTTTTAAACTTGGAAAATACGGCGAATGCAACGCCGGCAAAGATCAGGGCAATCACAAGAAATATGCCCCCCATGGCGAGATTGAATGAACTGTCCATTTGGTTCTCCTCCTTAAAGATATTAATTTTCATGTCTATTATAGAACAGAGGATGGTATCTGTCTATCAGAAATTTGCGGCTGCAGAAAAAAAGATAGGTTTAACAGCAGCCGGAGCGGTTACATGCATCATACGGATTTCTTTGGTTTCTTACATCTGTGATATGGCTTCCACCCTGCCGGGCTGTAAACTGCGTCATCATTGCGTTTTTGCAGCCGGAGGAGTCTCCTTTGTATGCCCGGCTTTCCGGAAAATAATCCATGAACAGCCCGCCGCCGCAAATTCCGTGATCCAGAAGCTGTGCCATACGCCCTTCGCACCGAGAAAGCGGCTTAACACGAAGGCGCCGGGCAGGATCACAAGGATATAGCGAAGCAACGATATCAGAAAGGAAGGCCCGCCCTTTCCCAGTCCCTCCAGGGCGCCGGAGGAGGTCACAGAAACGGAGGATACGATAAAGCCCAGGCAGATGATCCGAAGCGCTCCGGCTCCGATCCGCACCGTGTCAGGATTTTCCGTAAACATCGCAATCAGCCGGCCCGGGATGGCCAGGCACAGGATGGTTCCGGCCAGCATCATTGAGGCAATTACAGCGAGCGCACTTTTATAAATGCCGTCGACCCGCTCATACTCCTTAGCGCCGTAATTATAAGCCACGATCGGGCGCATGCCCTGGACCAGGCCGTTGGCTGTCTGATACAGGAGCGCCTGAAGCTTGTAGTAAGCCCCCAGAACCAGGACGTAGCTCTGTGAAAATGGGGCGAGAATGGCGTTTAAGGCAGAGATCAGCACAGAGGGAAGCGCCATGTTCAGCGTGGCGGCTGTGCCTACCGCGTACATATCAAGACAGATCGCCCGGTTAAGCCGCAGATACCGGGCTGAAATCCGGGCATCGGCCGGGCGCATGCAGTAAATGAGGATATAGACTATCAGCGTCACGGCCTGGCCGATGCCGGTAGCCCACGCAGCGCCCCGGATTCCCATGGCCGGAGCCGGACCCAGCCCGAAAATCAGGATCGGATCCAGGATGATATTCACAATACAGCCGATCAGCATACAGGCCATGGAGACCACCATCCTCCCTACTGCCTGAAAGAGCTTTTCAAACGAGATGCCCGCTGTGACAACAGGGGAAAAACAGAATACAATCATACTGTACTGCAGGCCAAAGCGGAGCGTCTGCGACTCATCTGTAAACATGTGGAGGAAATGGGACACAGCCAGCCATCCCAGGAGCCATATGAGGATTCCGTGAAGCAGGCTTAATAACAGCCCCTGCGTGGCGGCTTCCCCGGCCTCCTTCGTCCGGCCCGCGCCCAGCAGGCGCGCGATCACAGAATTCGTGCCAATCGAAAAGCCTACGCCAATAGCTGTGATCAGGTTCTGCAGCGGAAATACGAGGGAGAGGGCAGTCATGGCATTTTCACTGATGCGCGCGACAAAGATGCTGTCCACGATATTGTAGAGCGAACTGGCCATCATGGACAGGATCATGGGGATTCCCATAGAAAGCAGCAACGGAAATACCGGTTTTTCTTTCATAAATGTCTGATTCATGATAAAATCTCCTTTTGTTCGTCCGGGGCAGGCGTTCCGGCCGCATCTGCGGCTCAGCGAAAAAAGCAGACGTCCGGATTGCCTGAACGATACGGCGCTTCAGATTTCCATAAAAAAAACTATAGAATCCGCTGTTTATATCAGAAACAGCAAACCCTATAGTCTGAATTACGCTTCGACAAGCGATGAGAGATCCGCGAACGCGCCGTCCGGGCCCCTTTTTTTCTTTTCTCCATTAAAACATGAAAGCGTGGATTTGTCAATATGGAAATTCGGCGATATATACATTCGGCGCAGCCGTGTGTTAGAGCGCGTTTCTGTCTCTGCCGGGCTGTCCCGATATACCCGTGTTCCCCGTAGGGGTAAAGCAGTTTATTTTTATCAGCACAGCCGGTGTCTATGCAGAACGTGACAGGATAGGCAGACGGATTGTCATTGGCCCGGAGAGCCCGATAGGGCCGTATACAGAATATGGAAGATCAAAATGGATGGCTGAATGTGCGCTAAACGAGCGCTATGCGAAACAAAACGGAGAATTTTATAAGTATTTGCACAGGGGGTTATATGCTGTTTTTTTGTTTTGTCCTGTTAAAAAATGATACGCCCCGAATAGCCGTAAAAGCTCCAAAAATACGGAATAGCTGCCTGGATCGGCTCTACATGCTGTTGATTGGCGGAGGCGTTTTCACTTATATCGGTATCTTTTTCTTTTCCTTTCCGCTGGTACAGGCGGTTTTAAACCGGGTTCTGATTGAGCGGCCGGACGTAGGAGGATATCTGCCTCATTATTATGTCTGTTCAACTTGTCATGGACAACCTCAACAACCTATTACAGCGTTGCGTAAACTTATTCGTTGGCGTTATGAGTGGGACGGATGTAACAGTTCTAAAAAGCGGGCGAGATCAGCGGCGGGAAGCTGGCCTGGGGCGGACGCTTTTCCGGCTGTCCCAAAGGTTGCGCAGGAGCCAAAGATGCTTCCGCAGACGCGGCTTACCGCGCCCTGGGCGCCCATGGACATGGTGATCACCGGTGTCTCGGGATATATTTCCCGCATCGTGAGAGTTGCGTCAAGCAGCGTCAGTACGTCCCGGCTGCATTTTGGCATAACGGCGTATTTCGCCACATCAGCGCCCAGCTTTTGCATGAGGCGCATGGTTTCCACGATGGTTTCCCTGTCCGGGGTCGAGCAAAAGTTGTGGCAGGAGGCGATTACGCGCACGTCTGCCTCATGAGCATATTGAACGAGCGTGCAAAATGCCTGCTCCCCCTGTGAAAGCTCTATATCGATGATATCCGCCAGGCCGCTGTCAACCACGGAGCGGTTGATGGCCATATATTGGTCCGTGTGTATATTTGCCATGCCCATCTCCGCGCTGGTGCGCAGCGTAAAGAGCAGGGGATGCTCCCCCAGCCCGTCCCTGAGGCAGCGCAGGGCCTCCAGGCGTTTCCCGGGCTGTTCTATTCCGTCAAAAAAGTCTGCGCGCCATTCGGCAAAATCAAACGGGACGCCGTTTAAATCCCGGAGAGACTGTGCGAGGCCCTCTGTCGTTTTGTCTGTCAGGGGAATGCAGATTTTGGGGATGCCTTCCCCGAGCTTCATCGTTCTGATCTGTATCACTGCGCTCATGGTTTCCTCCTGTAATGTATGATGTGCTTTCGGAATCTCACAAAATCAGTCGCGGCGGGATTACCGGGAGCACATGATGGATATGGATGCCAGGAGGCGCGCTGCCCCCTGCTTTTTTAGGAAATTATACATGAATAGGGGAAAAAATTCAAGTGGCTGCCCGTTACTGTTCACGGTCCGTGAACAGTAACACGCTTCGCAGAATACTATCCGTGAATAATACGTGAATAATAACAGCGGCCCTCATTAACGAATCCAATTTTTCCCCGTGTTCCATTGTATTTTTCCCTCATCCCGTGTATAATAAACCTGCTGGAAGAAAGGAGGAGGACATGGGGAATTTGATTGGAAAAGAAGTAGAGGACTTCCAGGTCCAGGCATACTGCAAAGGCGGGTTCAGAGAAGTGACCAAAGCCGATCTTCTGGGCCACTGGTCGGTTTTGTTCTTTTACCCGGCTGACTTTACATTCGTATGTCCGACCGAGCTCGGCGATCTGCAGGATTATTATGAGGATTTTGAGGCGGCGGGCTGTCAGATTTATTCTGTTTCAGAGGACACGCACTTTGTCCACAAGGCGTGGGCAGACGCGTCGGACACGATCCGCGGGATCCGTTATACGATGATGGGGGATCCGGCCGGCGTTCTGGCCAGGCAGTTCGGCGTGCTGGAAGAAGCGGCCGGACAGGCCCTCAGGGGAACCTTTATCCTTAATCCGGAAGGAAAGGTGCGGGCGTATGAGATTCACGACATGGGGATTGGACGGAATGCAGAGGAGCTTTTGAGAAAGGTGCAGGCAGCTCAGTTTGTAGAGGAACACGGCGATCAGGTTTGTCCTGCAAAGTGGAAACCGGGAGAGGAGACGCTGACGCCGAGCCTTGATCTGGTTGGGCTTTTATAGGAGGGGACAATGATCGATCAGAACGGGATTCCGCAGGAAAGCCCCCTGCTGGATGAAAAGACAAGGGAAACGATCCGGGGCGTTTTCCAAAAGCTTAACCGCGATGTGACGCTGAAGGCGGCGCTCGATGTAAAAGAGCCTAAGTCCGCCGAGATGGCGTCCTTTCTGAAAGGGATCGCAGCTCTGGGCGCCCATGTTCATCTCGAACTGTATGAGGCGGACGAGGCCGCCGCGCAGCTTAAGGAGTTTATGGACATAAAGCGCCTGCCTGCCACGGGCCTGTTTACAGGGGGGACGTTTACCGGAGCGGCCTTTCACGGCGTTCCGGGCGGAAAGGAGATCAACTCCTTTGTGCTTGGCATCTATAACGCGGCCGGGCCGGGACAGGAGCTCTCAAAGGGCGCGGTCAAAAAGATCGGGAAGATCAGGCGGCCGGTTCATTTGAAAATCTGTGTCTCACTGGCCTGCCATCACTGCCCCGGCGTGGTGATTGCCTGCCAGAGGATTGCCATGCTCAACCCGGCGGTGACGGCAGAGATGTACGACGGCGGCCTGTACCCGGATCTGGTGGATGCATACCACATCGAACGGGTGCCGGCGCTCATCGTCAATGACAGCGACGTTTTCCTCGGCCCCAGAAGCATCGAAGATCTGGCGCAGCTCTGCCTTGACGCCAGGTGACAGAAGCCGCAGAATGATGCATGGAAAAAGGAATGGCAGCCCGCGCGCCGGGACGATTATGCCCGTCCGGCCCGGGCTGCTAAAAGAATGTACTCTCGGAATCTCTCTGCGCCTGCTTTTGCGGCTGATTTTCCGCCAGATGCACCCAAATTTAATCAACGTACGCTCCACGTACGCCTCATAAATTTGTGCACATCTGACAAAAAATCATCTCACAAAATCAGGCACAGCGAGATTCCGAGAGTACATAAGACAGGAAAGGAGATTCACAATGGGAGAAACGAAAAAAGCGACCGGTTGGAGCAACTTAAACGGGATGAGCGATGCGCAGGACAAGACCTGCGGTTTAAACGACATGAACTGCCTGGGGGAAGAGGATGCGAAGAGCTGCGGGCTGAATGACATGAACTGCTTAAGCGGAGAGGATGACAAGAGCTGCAGCCTGGATGATATGAACTGCGTTGGCGGTGAAAAGTGACAGCATGGTGTGTCAGCCTGAAATCCGCGCGCCGCGCCGGCAGGGGCAGCCCGATCCGCCGCGGCGCGCCAGTACGACAGAGGATGTGAAGGAATTGTACGTTATAGCATTATGCGACGATGAAGAGAGAGCGCTTGATCAGATTGAGGGGCTTCTGGCATGCTATCAGAAGAGGATGCAGCAGGATATAACATTTCAAACGGAACGTTTCACGAGTGCGGAAGAGCTGCTAAAGCGGGTCAGGGAGGAGAAGTACAGGCCGGATCTGATGCTGCTCGATATCTTTATGTCAGGGAAAAACGGGATCGAGGCAGCGGAAGAGCTGAGAAGGCTGGGCTTAAATATGCCGCTCGTTTTTCTCACGACCTCCACGGAGCATGCGCTCAAAGCATACGGGGTGGACGCGATTCAGTATCTTGTAAAGCCGTTTGATCAGGAGCATTTTTTTCACGCTATCGATTCGGCATTGGGGCAGATTCACAGAATAAAGGAGAGCCAGATCACCATCAAGGTTGCGGGGGGATTCCGGCAAATCAATTTACAGGAAATCATCTACTGCGAATCGCAGAAAAATTATCAGGTGTTTTACCTGGCAATGGAAGAGTGCAGGGCCCGTATGACAGCTTCGGGGCTGTGGGCAATCCTAGAGCGGTTTTATCAGTTTGGCCGCTGCGGCCGCTCCTATATTTTAAATATGGATCATATCGTCTCGGTGGAACGCGGCGAGATTGTGATGGATAATGGGGCGACGATCTATGTGCCGCGCAATAAGGCGGCGGAATTCAAAAAAAGTTATTTTTCCTACTATTTTGACCGCCGGGATGATACGGGGGGGGGTAAAAGCACAGAGTGTATAAACCATATTAAGCAGCCGCCGGGCCCGCGCCGGCAGGCATATGAGAGCATATGCAGACAGATATCCGGAAAATTTTAAGAAAGCTCCGTCAGCCGTTTCAGCAACGATTTTGCGGGGCGTTTTTTGTCGGCGGATGCTGTAACAGCACGGCGCTTCAGCCGCCGGATCGGGAAAGTTCTGTTTTTGTCCCTAAAAAATCCCCTTATATCCCATTATGTAGAATTTATCCGACAGAAATGATATAGTAAGTTCAGGTTACGATTCAGTCTGTGGTGTCAAGCTATGTCCAAACTACGATTCATCCATCTGCACCTGATTTGCTTCTGTTAATCCACAGCCTGAACCGTGCCAATTCAAGATTTCAGAACATGTAAGGGAGGGTTGGTTCTATGCTGGGAGGTTCATTTTGGCTCGCGCTTTTGCGCAATACCATTAGCGCAGGACTGATGCTGTCCTTTTTTCTGATGCTGGATCGCCCCCGGTTTTCCATGAAAAAAACGACAGGGTGTTATATTGCGTTCGGCGTTTCCCTGGTTACAGCCTACAGCCTGTGGTATCTTTTCGGAAATAAAAGCTTTGTCCAGTATGCGGCGCTGTCCACGCTGCCGCTTATCGGGATATTCTGCAGCCTGATGAGCAGCGAAGTGCTTTACCTTTCACTCTATAAAATGGCCCTGGCATTCTATCTGTTTTCGGTATCAACCTTCTGCGGCGTGGATGTGGCGCGCTGGGCGTTTGATGGAAACGCGCTGGTTGATATTCTGGTGCGTTTTCTGTGCAGCGCTGTCATTCTGATTATCACCTGGAAAAAGTTCAGAAGGCAGTTTTTAGGCGGCGTTGATTTCCTGATTGAAGAGATGGATATGTTCAGCGCCGTAACCCTGTTCGTGTCCGTGATGCTTGGCGCAATCATGGCGTATTGGCCAAACCTGCAGGGCTTTTCCATTTTCAATATGGTGCGGGCCTTCCTGATCCTGTTTATGGCCGGCGTGCTCCAGTACGCGATTCTGCATCTGTATATCCATCTGGGGCAGGAACACTACTATCAGGCGGAAAAGGAGCTTTTGGAGGTTAATGAACAGCTTTTGCACCAGCAGATGGAGCTGATGAAAGAATCAGAGAAGGAGGCGGCGCGGATCCGCCATGATGTGCGCCACCACACCCTCTTAATCAAGGAATACCTCAGTAAGGGGGAGTTTGG
Source organism: Otoolea muris (assembly GCF_943193115.1). Taxonomy (NCBI): domain Bacteria; kingdom Bacillati; phylum Bacillota; class Clostridia; order Lachnospirales; family Lachnospiraceae; genus Otoolea; species Otoolea muris. The sequence goes on along the minus strand of NZ_CALPCY010000005.1, from coordinate 56,286 downwards.
GGAGCTTTTGGACTATCTGGAAGAGTACGGGGCTGATGTGGCGAACCGGAATGCAGAGGAAGTCTGCATGAACCGGGCGGTCAACAGCATCCTGTGCGCCTATGCTAAAAAGGCCAGAAGCCAGGATATCCGCGTCTTAATGGATGTGAGAGTGGTGGAAGGCATTCCGGTCCGGGATATCGACTGGGTCGCGATCCTTGCCAATATCTTTGAAAACGCCATCCACGGATGCGCCGCTTCAGGCTGCCCGGAGCAGGAAATCCGCATATATATCGCCCAAAAGGGAAATAAGATCATGATCCAGTGCTGCAATACCAGCGCCCCGGCGAGTTTTCACAAGGGACTGCCCCAGTCGGATAAAGGCGGGGGAACAGGGGTGTTCAGCATCCTAAAGGCCGCCTCTCGCTACGATGGGGAAACGGATTTTTCGATGGAGAACGGGATGTTTGTGACAAGGATCCTGCTGAATCTCCCAACGGGCGAACCGGCTTAGAGCTTTCTTACTATGTAATTTCTTACTAATCCGCCGCCCCTCTGGGAGAAAGCCGCGGGCTATGATGTACTCCCGGAATCTCGCCGCATCTGATTTTGTGAGATTCCGGGAGTACATTATGTTCCCAGGCGGATAAATCGTGAAATACTATTATAATACGATTTAAATAACCTTACAAAACCATTTTCTAAAAACTTTGTAAATAATATGGATTTTAAAATAATAATGTAAAGAAATTAAAATCGATCTATACTATTTTCAAAAATCAAATCGTGAAACCTTTCTTTCAAAAATCAAGTTTCATCCAACAATTACAGGGAAAATCCAACGGAAATGCAGCCGCAGAGGGATGTGCTGTTACAGACAGGGATGTTCTGTTTCGTGGAATACGTTATTCTAGGAAATTTTTATTCATTATACTACGCTTTCCCGCTTATTTCAATGGGATTTTATTGTAATAATGTTTAATAATATTGATAAAAATCTTTATAATTTTCTTAATTTCAAATTATACACCAAAAATATCAGATTATAGAATAAGTTTTTATGCGCCGGATTTCGTAGAATAACGTATTCTACGAAATCCGTAACTGTGCGGAAGGGCATGATACCGCATACAGGCATACGGTATCATCCGCAAAGGGGGCGTTTGAGATGGAGGAATGGTATGTGTTAAGCGCTGCCGGTAAATATGAGGCTGCCGCGGCCGAACTTATGGAGAGGAGGCTGGGCGGGGAGCTTTTCAGCCGTCTGGCGGTTCCAAGAAGGGCGAAGGCGTTCCGTTCCGGCGGGACATGGCACAGGATGGAGGAAATTCTGTTTCCGGGGTATGTGTTTGTAAAAACCGCCCGGTGTGAGGAGCTTTCCAAAGCGCTTTTACAGAGCCGCGCTTTTCCGCAGCCGCTCGGCATAGGGGCGGGCAGCGTCCCGGAAGACGGACGGCGGGGGCGGGGCGGCGCGGGAGCGGCCATGGTTCCCGTGGAACAGGCGGATCTGGCGTTTCTTCAGGATGTCTGCGGCGAGGAGCTTACAGAGGTGATGGGCATGAGCCGGATTACGCTTGGGGCGGAGCGGGAAATTGTGGAGACACAGGGAGCTCTTTTACCGTATCTGGATCGGCTGGTCAGGCTGAACCTGCACAAGCGCTTTGCCGTCGTGGAGGTTCCCCTGTTTAACCGGACGCAGCGGATTTTGTTTGGCGTGGAGCTTATAAAGGACAGCGATGTACTCTCGGAGTCTCCCCGCGCCTGCCTTTACGGCTGAGATTCCGAGAATAGATCAAGCGGATAAAAGGAGGAACCAATATGATGAATATACCATTTTCACCGCCGGATATCACAGAAGAAGAGATACGGGAGGTTACAGAGGCGCTTCGCTCCGGCTGGATTACCACAGGGCCGAAGACAAAGGAATTTGAGCAAGGGATCGCAGCATTTACGCATACAGAAAAGGCGGCCTGCCTGAATTCCGCGACGGCCTGCCTGGAGCTGGCGCTGCATCTTCTGGGCATCGGGCCCGGGGATGAGGTGATCACAAGCGCTTATACATATTCTGCCAGCGCGAGCGTCATCCTCCATACAGGCGCGCGCCCGGTCCTGATTGATACAGCGCCGGGCTCATACCATATGGACTATGACCGGCTGGAAGAGGCGGTCACAGAGAGGACAAAGGCAGTCATTCCGGTTGATATCGCGGGGGTGATGTGCGATTATGAGCGGATCCTTGCAATTGCAGAACAGAAACGGGCGCTGTTTCATCCCCAGAGCCCGCTCCAAAAGGCGTTCGGCCGTATAGCCGTGGTAGCGGATGCGGCGCATGCGTTCGGCGCGTCGCGCCATGGGACGCCGTGCGGGCAGGCGGCTGATTTTACCAGCTTTTCCTTCCACGCGGTCAAGAACTTAACAACTGCCGAGGGCGGCGCGCTGGTGTGGAAGCCGCTTCCGGAGGAAGCCCGGGCGGCGGGGATGGATGATGAATGGATCTACCGCCAGCTCATGCTTCTGTCCCTGCACGGCCAGAGCAAGGACGCGCTGTCAAAGACAAAGCCCGGGGCGTGGGAGTATGACATCGTTATGCCGGCCTACAAGTGCAATATGACCGACATCATGGCCGCCATCGGCCTGGCGCAGCTAAAACGCTATCCGGGAATGCTTGCGAGGAGGAGAGAGCTTCTGAACCAATATGAGGAGATGCTTTCCGCGCTTCCGGTTCAGCTTTTGCGTCACGACGGCCCGGATTTTTCCTCAAGCCGCCATCTCTGCCTGGTCAGGCTGAGCGGGAAAACAGAGGATTTCAGAAACCGCCTGATTGCGGAAATGGCGGAGCGCGGGGTGGCGGCCAACGTGCATTATAAACCGCTGCCGATGCATACCGCTTATAAAAAACTTGGATTTGATATAAAGGACTGCCCGAATGCTTTTCATCAGTATGAAAATGAAATCACGCTGCCGCTGCACACACGGCTGACGGATGAGGAGATGGGATATATCGGGGAGGTGTTTGAAACGTGTTACAGGCGGATTTGCGGGCGGTGAGGCGGCATCGGTTTGGGAAAGGAGGAAGGATGCAGTAATGAGAATCGTCTGGATCGGTTTTCACGAGGAAGGCGTGCCGGCCTTCCGGCGCCTTCTGGAAAAGGGCGTGGAAATTGCGGCTTTCCTGACGCTTAAGAGGGAACGGCTCTGCCTGAGAAGCGCATACTCAACGGAATACGAAAAGCTGTGCAAAGCATATGGCGTAGCCATATACCAGATTTCAAGCATCAAAGGAGAAGAGGCGTATCATCTGCTAGACTCCCTGCGCCCGGATCTGCTGATAGTGCTCGGATGGAGCGAAATACTGCCAAAGCGGCTGCTGAGAATCCCGTCCATCGGAACCGTGGGAACGCACGCCTCCCTCCTGCCGCACAACCGGGGAAGCGCCCCTGTAAACTGGGCCATCATCCGCGGTGAGACAAGAGGCGGAAATACACTCATGTGGCTGAGCGAGGAGGTTGACGCAGGAGAAATCATTTCCCAGATGGAATTTCCGATTACCATGTACGATACATGCCGCTCTGTCTATGAAAAGGTGGCCAGGACAAATGAAAGCATGCTTGTCAGGCTGCTGGAACGGCTGGCCGCCGGGGAAGAGAAGATCCGGCGCGGGACAGGCGGCGAAGAGGGATGGATGCACGGGGCGCAGGATGAGCCGCTTCTTCCAAGGCGCAGGCCGCAGGACGGCGTCATTGACTGGGATAAAACGGCAAAACAGATTTATGATTTTATCCGCGCCTTGACAAGGCCATACCCGGGCGCATTTACATATTTGGGCCATGAAAAGATATGGATCTGGAGCTGCGCGCTGCTCGCAGGTTCAGAGACGGGAAAGCCGCCGGGCACAATCCTGGGAAATGTATATTCCCCGGATCCGGCCTGCTGCGGAATCGCGGTTGCGGCAAAGCAGGGGATTCTGATCCTCCATGAGATAGAGGATTCAGGGGGGATCTGTTCGGGAAAACGGCTGCATGAGGCAGTATGGGAGGGGAGGTTTGAGAATGCACAGGGTGTTGGTTGTGGCGGCGCACCCGGATGACGAGCTGCTGGGCGCCGGCGGGACGGTTATAAAGCATGCAGACAACGGCGACTGTGTGAGAACTGTTTTGATGTGCGAGGGGGAATCGCTGCGGTACGGAAAAAACTCCGGGCAGGATGAGGCGATCACCGAAGCGGCGCAGATACTCGGTGTTTCCCGTCCCATCACGCTGGGGTATCCGGATCAGAGGCTGGATACCTATACGCTGACAGAGCTCATCCGCCCTTTGGAAGAAATATCACGGGAATACAGGCCGGATATCGTCTACTGCCAGTGGGGAGGCGATGCGAACCGGGATCACCAGATCGTATTCGAGGCGGCGAATATTGCATTCCGGCCGCTTGACGGGCAGCTTACGGAATTTTATTGCTTTTATACCGTAAGCAGCACGGAATGGGCGTATCCAAGGAGCTTTGTCCCGGACACCTGGTCTGATATCAGCGGTGTTCTGGAGAGGAAAATACATGCGTTTCAATGCTATAAGAGCGAGGTAAGAGCGTATCCGCACCCGCGTTCCGTAAAAGCGCTGGAATTTGCGGCGCATTTCTGGGGAAATCAGTGCTGCCTGGACGCGGCGGAGGCGTTTATGACGATACGGAGGATTTTAAAGTGAAGGCGGCGGGAGGAGACGTGAAGGGCGGCAGGCAGGGACGTGCGAAAAAGCGGTATGGGAACGTAAAACGCTGCCTGGACGCGGCAGCGGCCCTTGGAGCGCTTCTCGCGCTGTCCCCGGTATTTTTATTTGCCGCGGCCGGGATCAGGCTGAGCAGCGAGGGGCCGATCCTCTTCCGGGCAGAGAGGATGGGAAAAGGAGGCGTCCCGTTTATCATGTATAAATTCCGCACGATGGAGGAAGGGACGCGGACAGAAAAGGGACGGCGGAAAAAGGAAGCCGGGGCAGAAGGCGCAGGCAGAAAAGAAACAGGCCATGGCGGCCGGATCACTTCCGCAGACGATCCGCGGGTATTTCCCTTTGGAGGCTTTCTGAGGAAGGCCAAAATAGATGAGCTGCCGCAGCTTGTCAATATATTAAAGGGGGATATGGCGGTAATCGGCCCCCGGCCGGAGGATGTATCGATTGTGAAAACACATTATACGAAGAGGCAGATGCATACGCTTGACGTCCTGCCCGGGCTGGCCGGCCCCGGGAGCCTTTTTCTTTATACGCACGGGGAGGCGCTTTTAAAGGGAAGCCATGCAGAGCAGGCGTACATCGAACGGCTGCTGCCCGTGAAGCTGGAGATGGATTTATATTATGTAAGGCATGCCTCCCTTCGCTATGATGCAGGGTTGATCCTGCGGACGATGGCTGTCATCGCGGCGCGGATGTGCGGGGTGAAGCGGTTTGGGTATCCGGCGGAATATAGGGTTGTGAGAGGATGTCAGGAAAAAAAGCGGCAGACACCAGAGGATATACAGGCTTATGCTTGTCGAAAACGCTGTCAGGGAGATAAAACAGGATGAATATTTTATTGCTGAATCATTATGCCGGCAGTGTGGAGATGGGAATGGAATTCCGCCCCTATTACTTTGCCAGGGAATGGGTAAACATGGGATATTCCGTCCGGATCGCGGCCGGGGATTTTTCCCATCTTCGCATGAAAAATCCATGTGTGGCCAGGGATTTCCAGGAAGAAGTCATAGACGGAATCCATTACCACTGGCTCCGGACCGGAGATTACAGAGGAAACGGGATACGGCGGGCTGTTACGATGCTCCGGTTTGCCGGAAAGCTGTGGCTGAAGGCGAAGTGGATTGCCGAAAACTGGAAGCCGGATGTGGTGATCGCCTCCTCGACTTATCCGCTCGATACGTATGCCGCGCAGCGGATCAGGCGCTTTTGCGGGGCGAGGGTAATCCATGAAGTGCATGATATGTGGCCGATTACTCTTATAGAAGCGGGAGGAATGAAGAAAACGCACCCATTTGTTATATTGATGCAGATAGCGGAGAATGCATTTTGCCGTCATTCCGATTATGTCGTCTCCCTGCTTCCCCATGCGAAATCGTACTTTATCCGCCACGGGATGAAAGCAGAAAAATTTAAAACCATACCAAACGGGATCGCGCAGGAGGAATGGGAGGAGGCGCTCCCGCTTCCTGCAGAACATAAAAAGCAGATGGAGGCTCTGAAAAGCCAGGGAAAATTCATACTTCTTTATTTTGGCAGCTTTACAAAATCCTATGCAATCGATCTGCTGATCCGGGCAGTTCAGAAGACAGAAGCGCCCCAAATTGCATTGATCTGTGTGGGAAATGGAATCGAGAAGGAGGCATTGATACGCCTGGCTGAAACGACATGCAAAGAAGCATTTGTATTTCTTCCTCCTGTGCCGAAACGGGCTGTCCCATCTCTGACCAGCCTGGCTGACGCCTTGTATGTGGGCGCCTTGAAAAACGATATGTTCCGGTTTGGGATCTGTATGAATAAACTGTTTGATTCTATGATGGCAGGAAGGCCGATCCTTTATGCGGCAGAAGCGCCGGATAATTATATAGAAACGTTTTCCTGCGGAATTTCGGTGAAGGCAGAATCAGTCGATGACCTGGCGAAAGGTATTTTAAAAATGGTGAATCTGCCGGAAGCGGAGAGGGAGCGGATGGGGCAGAATGGGAGAAAGGCCGCCACAGAACATTTTGAATACAAAACATTAGCGGCCCGGTTTGCCGCATTATTTGAGGAGACAGAGCAATGAGCATAAAGGAAAATCTGTTAAAGAAAATAGAAGAAAAATGTATCCGTGTCGGGGTGGCGGGGCTTGGCTATGTCGGGCTTCCGCTTGCTGTGGAGAAGGCAAAGGCCGGCTTTAAAACGATTGGCTTTGATATCCAGGCCGGGAAAGTGGATATGGTAAATGCAGGTCATAACTATATCGGCGATGTGGTGGACAGCGATTTGAAAACTCTGGTGGAACAAGGGATGCTCTCAGCCACCACGGACTTTTCCTTTATGAAAGACATGGATTTTATCGCGATCTGCGTCCCGACTCCCCTGGATAAGCACCAGCAGCCGGATATCAGCTATGTAAAGCATTCCGTCGAGGAAATCGCCCGTTATTTAAAGAAGGAAACCATGGTTGTGCTGGAGTCAACGACCTATCCGGGAACAACGCAGGAGCTGGTGCGGCCGCTTCTGGAGTCGGGTTCGGGATTTAAGTGCGGAATCGATTTTTATCTGGGATTTTCACCGGAGCGCGTGGATCCCGGAAACCTGATTTATAAGACAAAAAATACGCCCAAGGTGGTCGGAGGCGTCGGAAAGGATGCGACAGAGGTCATTGCCGCTATGTACCGCGCCGTTCTCGACGGGGACGTGTTCGAGGTTTCTTCTCCCGCAGTCGCTGAGATGGAAAAAATCCTGGAGAATACATACCGCAATATCAATATCGGCCTGGTCAATGAACTGGCCATGCTCTGCGACCGGATGGACATCAGCCTCTGGGAAGTGATTGATGCGGCAAAGACAAAGCCCTACGGCTTCCAGGCATTTTATCCCGGGCCTGGCCTGGGCGGGCACTGTATCCCCCTGGATCCGTATTATCTTTCCTGGAAAGCGAGGGAATACGGCTTCCACACCTCCATGATCGAGAGCTCCATGATGATCAATGACCGGATGCCGGAATACTGCGTGGAACGGGCCGGGCGGATTCTCAACCACCATGAAAAGTCCCTGAAAAATGCCCGGATTCTTGTTCTGGGGGTGGCGTATAAGCAGGATATTGACGATTACCGCGAGAGCCCGGCGCTGCGTGTGATTGAAGTTCTCAGGAACGAGCAGGCGCAGGTGGAATACTATGATCCGTATATCCGTTCCTACCGCTATCATGGGGAGACGGTTAAAGGGCTTGAAGCCATTTCCCCGGCGATCGTTGCATCGTTTGATCTGGTGATGGTAACAGCGGCCCACAGCAATGTGGATTACGCTATGATCCAGAGGCATGCCAGGGCTGTTTTTGATACGAAAAATGTGATGAAGGGTTTGGAACCGCGCGGGAATATCGAGGTTCTGTAACAGGATTTTACCGGAGGTGAGGCATTGAAGATAGTGACAGTGGCAGGCGCGCGGCCTCAATTTATCAAGGCAGCCGCTTTTTCAAGGGCGGCTGCAGAAATACATGAGGAAATTCTGGTACATACCGGCCAGCATTTTGACGCAAATATGTCAGATATATTTTTTGAGGAGCTAAAGATACCGAAGCCAAGGTATTATCTGGGGATTTCAGGCGGAACGCATGGAAAAATGACAGGCGCCATGCTCGCAGGAATCGAGCAGGCGCTGCTTGCGGAAAAACCGGACTGGTGCCTGGTTTATGGGGATACGAATTCCACTCTGGCAGGCGCGCTGGCAGCCGTTAAGTTGAATATACCGGTTGCGCACGCGGAAGCCGGCGTCAGGATGGGGACGCTGAGCAACCCCGAGGAGGTCAACCGGGTTGTGACGGATCACGTTTCCCGCCTTCTTTTTACACCGACGGATCTGGAAAAAGGAAATCTGCAGAAGGAAGGCATTGGAAACAATGTCTACGCGGTGGGAAACCTCATGTATGACTCTTATCTCTATGCGGACGGACTGCAGACAGATTTGCGTCCGGCCGTTGATTTCGATAACCGTCCGCTTGTCCTGCCGGATCGCTATTATTATCTCACCTGCCACAGGCAGGAGAACACATGCAGCGATAAGCCGCTTCTGGAAATTTTCACCGCAATGAACGAGTTGGACGCCCCCACGGTTTATCCGGTTCATCCGAGAAATAAGGAGCGGGCCGCGCGTCTGTGCAGGGAACACGGTTTTCACCGGATCCGTCTGATCCAGCCGGTTGGCTATATGGAATCGCTTAAGCTTTTAAAACGCTGTGAAAAGGTGGTAACAGACTCCGGAGGGCTTCAGTGCGAGGCTTTTTTTGCAGGAAAACAGTGCGTAACCGTGTTTGACCGGGTTATCTGGCCGCAGACAATGGCTGCAAAGCGCAACCAGCTCGCCAGGGCGGACGCACGGGATATCTTAAACAAACTGGCGGCCTCACAGAAGATAGACAACACATATCAGCCGTTTGGAGACGGACATACAGCGGAGCGGATGATACGGATTATGGAAGAAAACATGGAGGGATAAGTCGAATGAGATACGCACTGATCGGCTGCGGGAGAATTTCTACGAACCATATGAAAGCAGCCGTAAACAATCATCTGGAAATAACGGCTGTCTGTGATCTTTTACCGGAGCGGATGGAGACGCTTCTCGAGGCGCATGGCCTTCAGACGAACGGACAGATCAGGCGGTTTACGGATTATAAAACGCTGGTACATGACATTAAGCCAACGCTTGTCAGCATTGCAACCGAAAGCGGCAGCCATGCAGAGATCGCATTATACTGCATCCGCCATGGAATCCATGTGATCATCGAAAAACCCATGGCCATGAGCATGGCGGACGCGGATGCTATCATCCGCTGTTCGCAGGAACAGGGCGTAAAGGTGTGCGCCTGCCACCAGAACCGATTTAATCTTGCCGTCCAGTCCATGCGCAGGGCTCTGGAGGAGGGGCGGTTTGGCCGTCTGTCGCACGGCTCGGTACACGTGCGCTGGAACCGGAACCGGGCGTATTATCAGCAGGCCCCCTGGAGAGGGACATGGGCCCTGGACGGCGGCGCGCTGATGAATCAGTGCATCCATGGCATTGACCTGCTGCGCTGGACATTCGGCGGGGAGATCGAGGAGGTGTACGGCCAGACAAGACGGCAGTTCCACCCCTATCTGGAGGCCGAGGATGTGGGAATGGCGGTGATCCGTTTCAAAAACGGCGCGATTGCCACCATCGAAGGTACGACAAACGTTTACCCCGGAAATCTGGAAGAGACGCTTTACGTTTTTGGCGAGAAAGGAACTGTAAAAATCGGCGGAACATCCACGAATTCGATAGATGTGTGGGAATTTGACGACGAAACGGATGCGGATCAGGCGAAAAAGGGATTCCGTGAAGCGGCTGCAAATGTATATGGCAACGGGCATACCAGCCTGTTTGCGGATATGGCGGACGCTATCCGGACCGATCGGGCCCCCTATGTGGACGCGCGCGCGGGACGCGATGCGCTGGAGCTGGTGCTGGCTGTCTATAAAAGCCAGAAGGAAGGCAGGGCGGTGAGACTTCCCCTGACGGACTTTGCATGCGGGGATATGAAAGGCGAATTCTGATGGAAAACAAGTATTTCGTACATGAAAGCAGCTATATTGACGATGATGTGGAGATCGGTTCCGGAACGAAAATATGGCATTTCTGCCACATCCAGAGCGGCGCGCGGATCGGAGATAACTGCTCGCTGGGGCAGAATGTGAATATATCAAACCATGTAAAAATCGGAAACCGGGTCAAGATTCAGAACAATGTCTCTGTTTACGAAGGCGTGGAGCTGGAGGACGGCGTATTCTGCGGGCCTTCCTGCGTATTTACCAATGACCTGACGCCGCGCGCGGAGTTCCCGAAGGGGAGAGAGGGGTATCGGCGCACGCTGGTAAAGCGCGGGGCCAGCATCGGAGCGAATGCCACGATTGTCTGCGGCGTCACAATAGGAGAATACGCCATGGTAGCCGCCGGAGCAGTGGTGACACGGGATGTTGAGGCATATACGCTGGCAGCGGGAGTTCCGGCAAGGGCTGTGAGAAAGATCGATGTGCGAGGGGACAAAGATGGAACGAAAAATCTGGTGTATGGTGGAATATTACCCGACCCCTGAAAACAAGGCCTCCGCCTTTTTTGTACATAATCGGGTGAAGTATTATCAAAACAACGGCGCTGCGGTAGAGGTGATAAGCGATTCAGCCAGATCCTCCTACCAGTTTGACGGAATTTCCGTCATAACAAAACAGGATTTCCTGTGCCGAAAGCATGAATGGAAGGACTCGATTTTAATCTGTCATGCCGCCAATATCCGCCATCAATATTTCTTCCTGAAAAAATATGGGCGCTGTTTTAGAAAGATAGTCATGTTTTTTCATGGACATGAGATCTTGAACATAAATAAGGTCTATTCAGAGCCGTATGCGTTTGAAAAGAAAAATCCTGCAAAAGAGCTTCTCCAGAATGGATACGACTGTTTAAAAATCAGGCTTTGGACGCAATTTATAAGAGAACATATGAATTCCCTGTTTCTCTTTTTTGTAAGCGGGTGGATGAAGCGTCAGTTTATGGCGGCAACCGGCATTTCGGATGAGGAGATGAAAAATCACTGCTCTGTGACTTACAATGCAGTAGGAGAGATGTTTGAAAATAGCCGGTTTGATAAGGATTCCCAGAAGGAATACGATTTTATCACTATAAGAGGAAACCTGGATAACTCGAAATATGCGGTTGATATTGTTAATGAGCTGGCCGGTTTAAATCCCCAAAAGAAGTTTCTTTTAATCGGAAGAGGGAAGTATTTTACATACAACAGGAAAGCAGACAATCTGGAATGGATAAACGATGTTCTGGCTCACACGGAAATCTTGCAGTATCTTGACAAATCCCGCTATGCGCTGATGCCGACAAGAACCGACGCACAGGGTGTGATGGCCTGTGAAATAGCGACGACAGGAATGCCGCTGATCACGAGCGATATCGAGGTCTGCCATGAGGTCTTTGACGGCTTTGGGAATGTAAGGTTTATCGATAATCATCACATAAAGCCGTTTGATGAAACATTTTTAAAGGGCTTTGGAGAGGGCGGGAGCGGGAAATACAAATCCGCCCGGACGAACCAAAAGGAGTTTTCCATTATACAGAGCCTGGGACGAAACGAATAAGGGGACAGTAAGGCATGAATGAAAAGCGATGTATATTTCATATACCAAATTATGTTGATCCAAAGGGATTATCCGGCTCCAATGTCAGGCCGTATAAAATGGCCGATGCATTCCGCCAAAACGGGTATGCGGTGGATGTTGTGATGGGATATGGAAAGGATCGGAAACGGCAGATTGCAGAAATTAAAAGGAATATTTCAAACGGTGTAAGATACGATTTTTTATACAGCGAGAGCAGCACCATGCCGACGCTGTTGACGGAGCGGCATCATCTTCCGGTATATCCATTTCTCGATTTCGGATTCTTTAAATTTTGTAAAACACATGGAATTAAAATCGGTTTATTCTACCGGGATATATATTGGAAATTTCCTTTATATCGGGAAAAGATAAATGTCCTTAAGGCAAAATTGGCTACGGCTATGTACCGTTATGATCTTTTCCAATACGATCGATTACTGGATGTATTATTTTTGCCGTCTGTTCTTATGAAACAATATATGAAGGAAATAAAACCATCATTACCGCTTATTCCTCTGCCTCCCGGAACTTGTCCGGCAAATAGCATTGCGCAGCGGGATGGCCTGGACGACTCGCTTCGTCTGCTCTATGTCGGCGGGATCAGCCGTGGTGTGTATGATTTAACCAATCTCTTAAAATCCGTTGTGTCTGTATCCGGAACAGAACTTACCATTTGTTGCCGCGAAAAGGATTGGGAGGCTGAAAAGGGCTATTACGAACGCTTTTTAAACGAGCGCATAAAAATTGTACACACATGGGGGGCCGGTCTAAAGCCATATTACTCACAGGCAGATATGAGCTGTTTAATAACGAATCAATCCGATTACAGAAGCTTTTGCATGCCAATCAAGCTGTTTGAATATCTTTCCTACCAAAAGCCAATCTTCATTACAGACGGATCGGCCGGGGCTGAATTTGTCCGGAACAATAATATCGGGGTTGTCGTGCAGCCGGATGAAGAGAGCATAAAAAGCGCTTTACAGGATATATCATCCCATCGTGACAGGCTCACAGAAATTTCCGTCCATATGGAAGCGATTGCCGAACATAATTCCTGGTCCGCACGCGCGCGGACGGTCGAAGCGGTATTATGTTCCCAAAACCAGAAAGAAGAAATGCGGTAAAAAAATCATGAAAATTATCATCGTTTTAGCTGTTTTGTGCCTGTTCACCCGTTTGTTCCGAATAGCGGCAGGAACCCTGGATATTAAGAAGCTGAATATTATCAGCTATGCTTATTACAATATATTGATCTTTTCATTTATTGGAGCCTCGCTGGTTTTTCTGGGATTTCGCGATCACTATTTAATTGCAGATATAAAAAGCGAGGCTGTCATTCATAAAACGTATCTGTTTCTGTGTTATGCAATCATCGTGTTTCCTGCTTCTGTGATTCTTTGCAACTTCCTTCTGAATGGCAGGAAGATCCGGAAACAATATGAGAAACAGCTACAAACCGGCGCTGCGTACAGGAACGGGGAAAAAGTGGTTTTTATATTCTCTGCCGCCATGGCCGTAATAGGAATATCCGCCACAATCTACATGTTTGTCTGCATCGGCTCCGTTCCGATTCTGCACTTAAATCAGACAAGCGAGGAGCTGGCCAGGATAAGCTCACAGGTAAACCGCAATTTTGCGGGAAACACTTATATAAAAAATATTGTTGTGCTGACATTTGTTCCGCTGTTTTCCTATTTAACATATGTATACTGGAGAACAAGCAGAAAAATCCAGTGGGGAATGCTGTTTTTTATCTTCTTTATCACAAGTATCCTGGTTAAGACGCATGACTTGTCAAAGGCGCCTGTGATTTACTATGCATTTCATTTCATTGTGATTGAAGTAATTTTGAACAACAGGAAGCTGTTCCGATATCTTTTCGCTTTCGGGGCGTTGGGGCTTATCTGTATTTTTTTGCAGTACAAATACATTATGGGCTATAATACGAACTTTTTTACGATTCGTTCCGGCCCGGGAGGGCGCATTTTTATGACGCAGATTGCAACGCTGTTTTTACATATTCAGGCATTCCCGGAGCAGATCCCATATCTGAACGGAGCAAGCCTGCCGACAGTGCTGGCAAAGCTGGCAGGCATTCCGGATTCCTGGGTACGCTCCGGCCGCGAAGTGATGAAACTGTATAATCCGGCGGCAGTGAGCGATGGAACCGCTGGTTCGATGAACGCCTTTTTTATTGGGGAGGCGTATGCCAACTGGGGGACTGCAGGGGCGTTTGCAGCGCCTGTGATCATTGGGATCCATTTTTCGGTTGCATTTACGCTGCTGCTTAAGATGAAGAAAACGCCGCTGTCCATTATGCTGTATATCGCGCTGTTTCAGATGCTGACAGGCGCATTGCAGGGCGGTTTTGTCGATTATCTGTATAATATAGGAATCATTCTCACCATCGCTTTGGTTTATGGCATAAGCGTTCTGCTAAGCCGCGGAAAACTGGGCGTCAGGAAGCCTCTGAGATGGAAACGCATACAGTAAGGACGGGTGTCAGATGAGAGATTTTATACATAAAGCCTTCGGACATGAGAGCTTTTTAAAAAATATTTTGCTGCTTGTATCCGGCACATTGCTGGCTCAGGTGATTTCCTTTCTGGCCTCCCCGGTTTTGACAAGGCTTTATTCTCCGGCTTCCTATGGGGAATTTGGCTTATTTACGGCCTGCACCGCGATTGCCGGCGCGCTGATCTGTTTCCGGTATGAGCTGGCGCTTGTGATACCGCGCTCAAAGGAACATGCGGCGGCCTTGTTTTGCCTGGCTGTCATCTGCTGCTGTATCAATACAGTATGCATCACGCTTCTTATCACAGCAGCCGGGAAATATGCGGGGTTCGCTTTGGTGAGCGGACATGCCTTCATAAGATATATTGTGTTTCCAATCTATATTTTTTGCTCCGGTATATCTTCCATATGCAATTACTGGTATACAAGAGAGGGGAAATTCAAGTACCTGGCAAAACGCCAGGTTGCGTATACCATACTGACCGTCCTGGCGGAATTGTGCTTTGCCTGGCTTCTGACCGGGGATTCCGGCCTGGGACTCGTTCTGGGCTCCACGCTTGCATTGGGGGGGACGACGCTGTTTTTATTTATGAGCATTATAAAACAGGACTGGGCTGACATAAAACAGGTACGCTGGAGGGATATCAGGAAAGAAGCCTGGCGCTACCGGGAATTTCCCCTGTTCTCATCATGGACGGCTGTGTTTAACACGCTTTCTTTTTCTCTGCCGTCTCTTATGCTTTCAGCGTATTTTAACAGTGAAACCGTAGGCTGCTATAACCTTGGCTATAAGATCCTGGATCTGCCGATCAGCCTGATCGGGACTTCGGTCGCCCAGGCGTTTTATCCGAATATCCGGGAGCAGGATACGCCGGATAAAAAGAAGCAGGCGGCGCTGACCGTCCTGCGCCATCTGTTTGAAACCGGCTTTGTGCCATTAGCGCTGATCAGTATTGCAGCGCCATGGATTTTTTCGATTATTTTCGGAGAGGAATGGCTTGTGACCGGTTATTATGTACGGCTGCTGGCTCCGTGGCTGTTTCTCGTTTTTATTGCCTCCCCGGTTTCGGATTTATATATTGTTCTGAACCGGCAAAAGGAACACTTAATCATGAATATCGCGATGCTGGCCGTGCGGTTTCTCTCGCTTTATATCGGAGGCCGGCTGCGCCACGACAGAGTGGCAATTGGCTTATTTGGGGCGGCCGGCGCGGTTATGTGGATCCTGAATATGACCTATATCCTGTCAAAGGTAGGCGTCCATATGGGGGAATTGTTTCAGATCGTGAAAGCAGGCGTGAAAACAGGCGCGAAATATCTGATCCTTCCGGTACTCAGCCTGTTTTTCCATAATCGTTCCGTGTTTTTTATCTCTTTTTTATGCGGTTTATGGTTCCTGTATGGTTATTATGTGAAGATAAGAAGGGGTGCAGATGGTACGGTATAAATTATGTAACAACTACGGTGTCAGCCGGATTCAAACAGACAGGCTTACCATGCAGGGAAGCTGTTTCTGGAACAACCGTCTCCTGTCAGAGGAGGACGAAGAGCAAATCATCCATTTGCTGCGCCAGAACCGGAGCCATGAATTTCATGGTTTCTACTCCATTTATGTGTTTGATGCTCCGGATGTGTATTGCCTTTGTGATCCGATGCGAAGTTATCCGGTCTTTTACTGCTGTCATAAGGAAGATTTATATATAAGCGATAATCCGTACTGGATTGCGCAGGAAACAAAAGACCGGCTGGACGGGAAAAAAGCCGAAGACTATAAGCTGGCTTTATTTACATTTGGCGATGAAACCCTGTTTTCATCCGTGAAACAATTGCGCGCGGGAGAAATGCTGCATTACAGGGACGGAAGGCTGACGGTCGGGAAAGCCGGCGCGGTGTATGAGAGGCATTACAGAAACAGGAGCTATCCGGCATGGATGAGGGAACATGAGGCTGCGCTAAAACAGGCGTTTACGCGTCTTATTCGTTTTGCGGACGGAAGAAGGATCGTGGTTCCTCTTAGCGGCGGTTATGATTCCAGGCTGGTCGCCTGTATGCTGAAAAAGCTGAACTATGAACATGTCACTGCATTTACATACGGGGATCCGGATGGAGCCGAGGTCCGGCTGAGCCGGGAGGTTGCGCGGCGTCTGCATTACGACTGGCTGTATATTAAGGCAGAAAAAGAGGATTGTGAGCAGGCGCGCGATTCAGAGGAATTCCTTGCATTCTTTTCATATGCGGGAAGAGCCGTTTCCGTTCCGCATCTGCAGGACTGGATTTGTATAAAGAAAATGCGGGAACACGGGTGGATTCCAGAAGACAGCGTTATCGTGCCGGGGCATGCCGGGGATGTGCTGAGCGGGGAGTGCAGCGACAGAAAAGGATGGCTTTATAAAAATAAAACAGGAGAGAGGGATATCAGAAAGGCAGCGCAGGCGGCTGTGGATTACCTTTTTACAGAAAAATTTTTGAGCAGGGATGAAAAACGGTATTATGAAGCGTGTGTCGCCAGAGAAATGAGGCGATTTTCCAGTGCGCCGGATACAGCCTCTCTCTATGAAAGCTGGTGGCTCTGTGAGCGGACGTCAAAATTTATCATCAATTCCGTGCGCGCCTATGAATTTTTTGGCTATCAGTGGTGGCTTCCTCTGGCGGATCGCGGGTATGCGGATTTCTGGTCAGAGGTCCCGCTGCCTTACCGTGCGGATCAGAAAATATATTGTGACACGGTAAAGGAGCTGATGAACCAGGTCTTACATAAGGCGATCCCAAGGGAGGGGGAGGCGGCCGGGCATTTTAACGGAATGAAGAAACTGGCATCCCGGTATTGCTCCATCAACGCCAGAAACCAGTTAAAACGAATCATCAGGAAACCGGATGAAATGCGCAGGGAGTATGAGAGAGGGCCGGGCCTGATGTGGTATTACTTTACTCGTAACAGCGAAGAATATATGGATTTTAAACAGAAAAATAATACGGCCAATTATGCCGCAGGGGAGTATTACTTAAAGCATTTTGATGATTTTATGGAGGCAGAGAGGGCGGCAGAGCCATGAAATGGCGAAATAGGATATTCCCATATATCGGCATTTTTGCTTTTGTGCTCATTGTATGGGGAGTTATGATACACCGGATGCGCCTGGGGGTGGACTTCACAGACGAGACAGCCTATCTGACCTGGGCGTACCGGTTTTCTCTGGGAGATCGTATTTTATTAGATACATCAGAGGAACTTCAAAGCATAGGAAGCCTCTTTATTGCGCCGGCTTTAAAGGGATTTCGTTTCATAAACGGAGGATATGACGGGGTTATATACTGCTTTCGCATGATGTACTTTTTGTCAACGATCGCGCTGTATCTGGTTATCGTTTATTCACTCAACTGCAGAAATAAGGCTGTATATTATTATCTCTTTACCCTACCAGTGACAATTGCGGCTGTGGCGAATCTATACCAGTTTTCGTACAATACACTTTCACTCAACCTCGCATATGCCGCTATATGGTGTTTATTTCCGATTCGGGACATGGATGGAAACGGCAAAGCGCTGGCCGCGCTGTCAGGCTGTCTTATGGCGCTGTCATCTATCATCTATCCCTCATTCAGTGTGTTATTTATTGCTATGGGAATCGTGCATTATCATATCTTAAGGAAGGATCAACAGCAGAAGGCCGTATGCTTTATCAGGATTTATACAGCCTTTGCCGCTTTTGTTGTATGCCTGTTTTTACTGTGGCTCCTGTCATCATCTGAGTGGGATATTCGGGGAATGAAGGCAGGAATCCATGCTATGCTTAAGCAGCTGCAACTGAAACAGGCGCCAACTCTGATGCAAAAACTCCGGTTCGCACTGCTGGAGATAAGAAAAGCGGCAAATTCGCATATAGCTGTGTATGTTCTGTGTTTTGTGGCTGTTTCCGAGTGTATCGGAAGAAAACAGAATCAATTACGTTTATATCTTCTTTTGGTTTTATATGTAAGCGTGCTGTTGGATTTCAAACTTTCAGGCGCTTCGTATTTCATCGTGTATGCCAGTATGTTTTGTTCAGAACTGTATGTTTTTCTGCGATGGGCTCATATCGAAGAAAAAGAACATATAGTGAATGGAGTTATTCTGCCGGGCTTTTTAATCATCATCCTTCGGTTTATAACAAGCGATAACCAATCAATACTTATGCAGATACAGACGGGATTTGTCCTCATCGCTCCGCTTTATCCATTGTGTTTCCCTGAACAGAATGAGCGCTTAAGCGGTAACGTATGCGTTCTCGGAATGATGACGGCAATTCTTTGCTTATCCATATCTTTTCACAGTTTTTACAGGGAAGAAGAGTATGGGAGCTTAGATACGGAGGTGGAAGATGGGATATATAAGCATTTATATACAACTGGGAAACGCCATGCAGTTATCGGCAGGATTCAGGAAGAACTGAAAAATTATATCCGGCCCCAAGAGGGTATGACAATGTTAGCGGCAAACCATTTTGTTCCTGTGTATATGATATCAGGAATGAGGCCGGTTACACCGGATATTTGGGATGCGATGGGAACAAACAGAGGAAACAAAAGCTCTGAGCCATTACTGGCATACATGGAGCGGACAGGACGGGAGCCGGACTACATTCTGTTTGAGGATTATGAAGGAAATATGTACTGGTACGATGATCCTGCCTATTCTTTTAATTTATACATTTCAGATAACTATTTGTTATAACCAGAGATCTTGCGGTAAAAGTAAATTGGATATTAGATAATCTGATTCCTCCGATTTTGCGCGACTGCAGATTATTTATGAAAGCCATCGAATATGCGGTTTATGGAAAGAAAGGAACCATATTTCTTGATTTTAAAGAAAATGGCAGGTATTTACATCTGTCATCTGCTGAATTAAAGACTATATATCAGGAGGTTGCCGATGCATCGACGGCAATGACGCGTCCTACGGATTTGAATCATGTTATGGAAGAAAAGGTTTTGAATTTTTTTAAGGCAAGAGCCGGACAAGTTATCAAAATTTTGGATGTCGCATGCGGGCGTGGATATTTGTCAAATGAAATAGCAGGAATTTCGGCCAGTTTCGATGTATATGGTATCGATATAATTATTCCAAATATATCAGAACAGCCTGAAAACCTTCATTTTCTGGAAGGAGAAATTGAGCATATTCCGTTTCCGGATCGTTTTTTTGATGTTGTAATCTGTACTTATACATTGGAGCATGTATTGAATTTAGAAGCAGCTCTGGCCGAATTGCGCAGGGTATGTAAAGGAAAATTAATCGTCGTTGTTCCCTGCGAACGCGAATACCAGTATACGACCAATTTACATACATACTGGTTTCCTTATCCCCACACAATAAAACGTTTATTCCATAATCCGGATGGGAAGGTTGCAAAATGGGGAGGAGAACTTCCCGTCTTGTGGTCATTGATGACGGAAGCAGCGACAGGACTTACGCGATGATAAAAAGGATGGCTGAGGACATGCCCTTATTGGAGCCTGTTACAAAGGAAAATTCCGGGCACGGGCCAACGGTTCTTTTCGGATATCAATATGCTGTGAAAACGGGAAATGCAGATTATATTTTCCAGACGGATTCAGATGGCCAGACTGCTGCATCCGATTTTGAAACATTCTGGGATTTGAGAAAATCGTATGATATGGTAATCGGACAGCGCATTGACCGCAGGGATGGAATGCAGAGAATATTCGTCACACGGATGTTAAAAATGATTGTAAACTTTATTTTCAGGGAAAAAATTCCAGACGCCAACACGCCGTTTCGTCTGATGAAGGCAGACCGGCTGAAGGATGTGCTGGAATCCGTGCCGGAAAATTTTTATCTGGCAAATGTTCTGATTTCGATTATTTACATAAAGAAAAATTATAAAGTAAAATTTGTTCCAATCATGTTCAGGGAACGGCAGGGGGGAACGAATTCCCTGAATATGATAAAGATCTTTAAGATTGGCATGGCAGCAATAAAAGATTTTTTATATTTAAGAAACAAGATAAAACATCTGTAAGAAAGAGAGGAGATAGTATGCAATTTCGCGATTTAAAAACCCAGTATGAAACCTTAAAACCTTCCATTGACGCGGCGATTGCCGGCGTCATTGCCGAAACATCTTTTATCAGCGGTTCTCCGGTAAAGGAACTGGAAAAACGGCTGGCGTCCTATGTGGGCCGCAAACACTGTATTACCTGCGGCAACGGCACGGATGCGCTTTCCCTGGCGATGATGGCGTGGAATATCGGGCCCGGAGACGCTGTCTTTGTCCCGGATTTCACGTTTTTCGCGACAGCGGAGGTGGTATCCTTTGAGGGAGCGACGCCGGTTTTGGTCGATGTGGATGAAAGGACTTTTAATATGGATCCGCAAAAGCTCACAGAAGCGATTGAGGCGGTTCTCGGCGAAGGCAGGCTTCGCCCCAGAGCAGTTATCCCTGTCGATCTGTTCGGCCTTCCGGCGGACTATCCGGAAATTGAGCGGATCGCAGCGCGTTATGGTTTAAAAATACTGGAGGACGCCGCACAGGGCTTTGGCGGACGTATAGGCGAAAGAATGGCGTGTTCCTTTGGGGATATCTCCGCTACCTCCTTTTTTCCGGCAAAGCCTCTTGGCTGTTACGGGGACGGCGGCGCTGTTTTCACGGATGATGATGAGACGGCCCGGTATCTGGAATCCGTCTGCGTTCACGGCAAAGGTTCTTATAAGTATGAAAATGTCCGCATCGGATGGAATTCCAGACTGGATACGCTGCAGGCCGCAATTCTGCTGCCAAAGTTCAGGGCTTTTGAGGAATATGAGCTTGAGCGGGTGAATGAGGCGGCGGCGTGGTATACAGAGGAGCTGGCAGATATTGTGAAGACGCCGGTTATTCCAGAAAATTTCCGTTCCAGTTGGGCGCAGTATACGATTCAGCTTGAAAATAAAGAAAAAAGAGACGGTCTCCAGGCTTTTCTCGAAAAACAGGGCATTCCGACAATGGTTTATTACCCCATTCCTCTTCATCAGCAGGAGGTCTATCAAGCAAATCCGGTTTATCAGGCATGCCCGGCAACAAAGCGGCTCTGCGAGCGTGTGCTGTCCCTGCCTATGCACCCTTATCTGGGCAGGGAGGATGTCAGGATGGTAAGCGGGCAAATCAGAACCTATTTGAAATAATTTGATTGACCAGGGGGCGGCGTATGCTTTTTCATTCCATTACCTTTTTATTCTTGTTTTTACCGGCTGTTTTAATCCTGTATTCCATCTTTGACCTGAAAATCTGCGTGGGAGCGGGCATAGCCGCCTCCCACAGACAGACGATATTAAACCTCATTCTTCTTATAGCTTCCCTTGTTTTTTATGCATGGGGCCGTGTAGATCATACCTTTGTTTTGATTCATATTCTGTTCATGAATTATCTGTTCGGATTTTCCAAAGCAGAGTGCCGGACCGTGCTGATTCTCGGGATCGCTTATGATTTGTGCATTCTTTTCAAATACAAATATCTCGCGCTGGTTTTGGCATTTCTAAAAAAAGGCGATACGGCGGGCGCTCTTGCGCCGCTGGGGCTCTCGTTTGTGATCTTTCACTGTATTTCCTATCTGATGGATTTGTATCAGGACAGGGAAGAACCAGAGCAAAATCTGCTCACTTTTGCACTGTATATTTCATTTTTTACTAAACTGGCCCAGGGACCGATTGTGAAATACAGAAATATGAAGATGCAATTACAGTCACGGGAATCGGTTTCGGCAAAGGGGATGCTTGCAGGAACAGAGCGGTTTGTGACGGGCCTTGGAAAAAAGGTATTGCTCGCGGATTTGCTCGGTGAAACAGCCGGCCGCATCTTCGCGCTGTTTCCGGATTGGGGAATCGACACTCTGACTGCCTGGATCGGGTGCGCGGCGTATACCATGCAGCTTTATATGGATTTTTCCGGCTATTCGGATATGGCGATCGGGCTTGGCCGGATGTTCGGTTTTCAAATAGAGGAAAACTTCCATTTTCCGTACAGAAGCTGTTCGATAACAGAATTCTGGAGGCGGTGGCATATATCATTGGGAAGCTGGTTTAAGGATTATCTGTATATTCCGCTGGGAGGAAACCGGAGGGGAAATGTGTACGTTCACCTGTTTTTGGTATTTCTGGCGACAGGCATCTGGCATGGGGCCGGCCTTCTTTTTCTTATCTAGGGGATCGGACATGGCATGTGCGTGATGTGGGAGAGATGGGCCGCAGGCACAGCCTGGTATCAGAAATGTCCCAGGTTCTTAAAATGGATGTCTGCCATGCTCCTGGTAAGCATTGGCTGGCTTTGCTTTTGTCTGCCGGACACGGCTGCGATGAAACAGTATCTTTCCTGTCTGTTCGCCTGCGCTCCGGCTCCGGAAAGAGGATATCTGCCCTTTACCTGGCGGTATTTTACCAGCCGGCGCTTTGTATTTCTCATGTGCCTTTCAGCAGGAGGGAGCTTCCTGCTGGGGGACGAACGGATTCAGCGTTTGTGGAAAACTAAGCTTGAGGCATTGCCCGCCATGCAGACGGCCCGGTACGCATTTCTGTTACTTGTGTGGCTTTTATCATTTATCACAATTGTGGCAAGGCAGTACAGCCCTTTCCTGTATTTTCAATTTTAAGGTTCGGGACAGGAGAAATACAGCAAGGCAAATGTCAGGAGGATAATGAGATGAATTGGATTGAAAAGGCATTTTTATCAGCTATGACGGCAGGAATACTTCTCCCATTATGCTGTTTTAACTGGAAAAGGGACAGCGTATCGCCCATTGACAACCGCAGGCTAAGCGAACTGGATTTTGATTCCGGAGATGTATCCTCGATGCTGGATTCCTTTTTCAAGGATCGCATTGGATTCCGGACGTTGTGTATAGATGCATATACACAGTGGAATGACATTCTGTTTGGGGAAATGGCGCATCCTACTTATGAATATGGCAGGGATGGTTATGTGTTCTTTAAGGTAAAGGCTGAACAGGAGGACAGGGAATTTATTGACGCATTTTGTGCGCATTTAAGGAATGTCCAGGAATATTGCGAAAATAGAAATATTCCTTTTATTGTCTGTATACTGGGGTTAAAACCCTCGCCTTCCAGGCGAAACCTTTAGGTCAACCCCACATCTCAAGGTTTAGAAAAAAGAAATGTAGAGATACTAAACTTGAGGTGAGAAAATGGAAAACTATAGAAAATCAGCCCATTGCACGTATGATATCAAATACCATATTGTATGGATAACAAAATACCGAAAACCGGTGCTGATGGGAAAGATTGCGATAAGGACAAGAGAATTGATACGCAAGATATGCCAGACAAATGATGTGGAGATCCTGGCGGGGCATGTAGGGAAAGACCATATACATCTGCTGGTATCTGTGCCACCCCATCTGTCAGCCAGCAGACTGGTACAATATATGAAGGGGAATACATCCCGAAAACTACAGATGGAATATAAAGAATTGAATAAGGAGTTTTGGGGGCGTCATCTATGGGCAAGGGGATATTTTGTAGCCAGTAGTGGAAACGTAACAGATGAGATTATACAAGAATATATCAAAAATCAAGATATAGAAGAACGAAAGAAGAGCGATAACTTCGAGGTCGGACAACTTTAGGCTGCTTCAGCAGCCAGCCCAAACCCACCGGCTTTAGCCGGTGGTGGTTTAGATGTAGTCAAAGTCATGGAAGGGACATCATAAACACCAAAAATGTCGAGGGAATTGAGATAATACCAGTTCTGTATGTTCATGCAGCCGGAACCGTAAGCGGACTGGACATAGCTTGTCAAAAAATACGTATAATCGGGATCTGTAGGATACGAGGGATAAAGCGGGCCTACCGGCACAGGGTAAGCCTCCCGGGCCGACCACTGGGAGACTCCCCAGGTATGCTCTTCCGGGACGGCCGGGAGGTACCACGCGCCCTTAGCCCCATAACCAAACGCTTCCTTTAAAAATTCACTGATGTCCGCCGCCAGGGGCCGGATCCCCGTAACCGTTTCCCCCCAGGCGGCGGAAGCGCAGGAGAGCAGGATCTTTTCTATCTCCTTATATTTTTCCGCGATAGCTGAATCCTGGCTCCTGGCATATTCATAGACCCTCTGGGCGTAAACCCCCAGCGTCTTTTGCGCGCCGCGGAGCAGGTACTCCGCCTCATCCGCCCAGTCCCCGATCAGCGTGCCCAGCATGTTGGCGCTGATAACCACGCCGCAGGCCGCCAGGATATAATAAACCGCATAGCAGACCGTCGTGACAGCGGCGGCAGTCGCCGAAGCGTAGGCGTGGGCAGGGGAGAGGAGGAACAAAACGCAGGAGAGGAACGCACACAAAAACCGCTTAAAATACCCGGGCCGGGCTTTCTTTAATTTCATGCTTAACCCCCTTATAAAAACAATAGCCCCGGGGGAAACCGGGGCCAGAGCTTTAGCCTTTTTACGCTTTTTACGCCTTATTTGTAATCTTAGTAAATACCTTAAGGCCAATTGTAACGACAAGGCCGGCGCCAACCAGGGGGATGGCAATCGGGATAACCGCCCCAATCGCAGAGGCAACCGAGGACGCCATATCTGTGACGGCGGAAGTCAGGGCAGAAGTAGCCGTATCTGCCAGGGAGCCGCCGCCAGTCCCTGTTTCGGCCGCAAAACTTGTAATTCCATTAGCGGCAACTGCAACCACCGGCAGGAAAACAGCGGAAACCCTTTCCAGTACCATAAGGCCCTTTTTCATAACAACACATCCTTTCTTTTTTTAATATATTCCTGAATCCGTGAAATTTAAGTCGGTACTATTTCCTTTAGAACCATATTTTACAAGGTCTCTTGGGATTTAGAAGTACCAAAATTTCTTCACCCATTGGGTGATAGAATTTTAGCATCTCGAAAAGCTGGAATACAGCATAAATCTTGGTTTTCTATGCCTAATTATGCAATTGAACTTCACGGATTCAGGATATTGATTACTGTATGAATGCCTGGCTCTACAAAAAGGGGAGGGCAGCCATACAGGAAACCAGCGTCTGCAAACTGCGGGAGCCGGCCCGCAATATCTTTATTCGTCATCCGGCCAGTATTTGTCTGCATTAAAATGCATCCACAGGGCATCCCTGATACGCCCAAAAAACCAAAAGGACGTTCACAATGATTAAGACGGCCATAACAATATTAAGCGCATGCGGGATAACCTGCCCGATTGCAGAAGAAACAGAAGACACCATACCCGTAATGCCGGAAATCATGGAAGCGGCCGTATCATCCACCGGGGACGAACCGCCAGTTTCGGCCGCAAAGGCCGTGATGCCATTGGCGGCAACTGCAACAACCGGGAGGAAAAGCGCGGGAGCCCTTTTCAGAGTCTTTTTCATAACAACGCCCCTTTCTTTAGATTTTTTTAAATATATTGATTACCGCATGGATGCCCAGCCCCATAAGAAGAGGGATGCCGCCAAGCAGGAAACCAACGCCTACAAACTGCGGAACCAAATCCGTAATATCCTGTATCCTCATTTTTCCACCTCAGAAACCTCACCTTGTCCACCGCAGGAAATGGCTGAAAATGGAAGAGCAGAGGCAGCCAATCAAAATAGCAAGGAGAACCACGCCCACAACCGAAAGATACATGCAGGCTTCCATGAAATCCCTGCATTCTGAGAGCGTAAGCCCCAAATCCGCAAGCACAGCTTCCTCAGCCCCCATGTCAGCGTAGTCAGAATACATGTCGTCTATAAGCATTTCATAAGCATCCCCATAGGCTTCCTGCCAGGCATCCCGGTAAGCGTCCTGGTATGCCTTTTCAGATGCAGAGGCATCCGAAGGCGTTCCAACCTCCGCAAACACGACGGAGGGGCGGAACAAAGTTATCAAAAAGACCATGCAGGCCGCAAAAAACAGGCCCTTCAAAAAAAAGCAGTAATCAGCCTGGAACCTCATAAAACCACAGCTTTCTTTATTTATCTGGACAAACCGCCCAAAAAGTTATAAACTATATGGCAATGGAAGTTATAAGGGAAAAAACCGCTAACTATTCGATAAACTAGACTTTCACGAATAGTTGAATCTGTATAGAGTCCGGGTTTGCATACGCTCTCTTCCATCCTTTAATCCTTTATTATAGCGTGATAAATAGGATATACAGCATGACAAATATAATAAAACGGATGAATCATGTCCTGGATACGCTATTCGGGAATCGCTTCATCTAATCGGGAGTTTGATTATGAAAATGCAGCGTTTACTGAGCCTGACGCGCCAGGCCGTTGATGACTATGCCCTGATTGAGTCCGGCGATAAGATTGCCGTCGGCGTTTCGGGTGGCAAGGACAGCCTGACCCTGTTATATGCATTGCACGAATTGAAGCGTTTCTATCCAAAACCGTTTGACCTTTGTGCGGTGACGGTTGATCTGGGCTTTGGAAATTTCGATCTGACCCCGGTGCGTTCGCTTTGCCGCGAATGGTCCCTGGAATATGTCACGGTTCCGACGAAAATTGGAACCATTCTTTTTGAATCGCGCCGCGAATCGAATCCCTGCGCGCTCTGTGCAAAGCTGCGCAAAGGCGCTTTAAACCGCGCTGCCCTGGACATGGGCTGTAATAAGATCGCTTACGCGCATCACCGGGATGATCTGATTGAAACCATGCTTCTGTCCCTGATCTACGAAGGACGCTTTTATTCCTTTTCCCCTAAAACCTTTCTGGATCGGACCGGGCTGACCGTTATCCGGCCGCTGTTATATGTGCAGGAAGCGGATGTGATTGGCTTTCAGAATAAATACCATCTCCCTGTATGCAAAAATCCCTGTCCTGTCGACGGAAAGACGAAACGGGAATTTGTTAAAAATTTAGCAAAGGAACTGCATACAAAAGCGCCCGGCGTCAAGGATCGCCTGTTTCACGCGATCACAAGCGGCGGCATCGCGGGATGGCCGTAACAGTTCAGATAACTTAAACTGTTACGGACGGCCCCTGAAGAAAGGAGAAATTGATTATGGGAAACCTATCCTATCATGAGCAGGAAAATATTGAAAATACAAAGCGTTTACGTCAGATGATGAAGGAGCTCCCCCCGTTTTGCGCCGATTTTTTCCGCGGGATCGAGCCGCGGACCTCTTCGCGCACGCGAATCGCATACGCATATGATTTAAAGACGTTTTTTGAGTTTTTAAAGAAAACCAACCCTGTGTTTGCAGCATATGAAAATAAGGACTTCTCTCTCACTGTTCTGGACGAGCTCCAGTTAATGGATCTGGAAGAATATATGGAATTCCTGAAGTGCTACTCCACCGAAAGCCGGGAGGATCTCACCAATACAGAGCGCGGCATTATGCGGAAAGTCTCTTCCCTGAAAAGCTTTTACAACTATTTTTACAGGAGGGAGCGGATCAAAAATAATCCGGCCGCCCTGCTCGGGCTCCCCAAGATGCATGAAAAGGAGATCATACGCCTGGAGGTGGACGAGGTCGCAAAGCTTTTGGATCAGGTGGAGGACGGAGACAGCCTGACAGAAAAGCAAAAAAGCTACCACGCAAAGACAAGGATCCGCGATCTGGCCCTCATGACGCTTCTTCTGGGAACCGGAATCCGCGTATCGGAATGCGTCGGGCTGAATCTGGACGATATTGATTTTAATACAGGAGGAATGCGGATCCACCGCAAGGGGGGCAAGGAGGTCATCGTCTATTTCGGCGCTGAGGTTGAGGACGCGCTGCTCGATTATTTGGAGGAACGAAAGCATATCACGCCCGAGCCCGGCCATGAGGACGCGCTGTTCCTCTCTCTCCAGCGGAAACGCTTAAATGTGCGAAGCGTCGAAAATCTGGTAAAAAAATATGCCCGGCTCGTGACCCCTCTCAAAAAAATCACGCCTCACAAGCTCCGCAGCACATATGGAACCAATCTCTACCGCGAAACCGGCGATATCTATCTGGTCGCAGATGTGCTGGGGCACTCGGATGTCAATACAACGAAAAAGCATTACGCCGCCCTGGAGGATGAACGCAGGCGGAGCGCCAGAAATAAGGTGCGTCTGCGGGAGTCAAATCCCTGAAATGTCTTTTTGCGCTCCGCCCGGCCGTATGTCCCGCTGTTCGCTTCGTGATTTATGAAATGAATGCTGTACGGGCCTTCAGTATAAAAAGTCTGGAATCAAAATCACAGGAATGGCGCTGGCCCGGAGCGCTCTCCCCGGACGATGCGTCGCTTGTGATGAGGCCCACATTCATAAGCTCATCCCCATAATAGCCTCTGCGCTTTCCTCCCCTCTCTCCCGCTTCGTTTACAATCTCATAACAGAGATCCGGATCCAGCCCGGCAAGGCGCACACGGCCGTATGGCAGATTGACGCCGTTTAAAACGCGGTACCATCCCACAATCGCTTCGCGCTGGTCGCTGCTCACGGTTATCCACACCGTGATATTGCCCTCAAACGGGCTTTTCAGCCGGTAAAACGTGCCAAACTGCAGAAGCTTCCGGTACTGCTTCATAAAGCGAATCTGTTCCTTTACCTCCCCCTGCTCTTCTTCTGTAAGGCGATTCAGATCCAGCTCGTACCCAAAGGTCCCGAAGCAGGCCACATTTGCCCTCGTATAGAGCGGCGTCGAGCGGAAAAGCTGATGATTCGGGGATGCCGAGACATGGCTTCCGATGGAGCTTATCGGATAACAGAGCGAGGTTCCGTACTGGATTTTCAGGCGCTCCACGGCGTCGGAATCATCGCTGGCCCATCCCTGTGGCGCATAGTACAGGATTCCAGGATCAAAGCGCGCGCCGCCGCTGGCGCATGACTCAAACAGGACGTGCGGAAATTCCGTTGTCAGGCGCTCGTACAGCGCATAGACACCCAAAATATAGCGGTGGAACACCTCTCCCTGGCGATCCGGCGGCAGGGCGGCGCTGTAGCACTCGCTGATACTGCGGTTCATATCCCACTTAATATAGGAAATCTTCGCCTCTCTCAGAAGCTTTGCCATCATCTGATAAATGCAGTCCACGACTTCTTTTCGCGAGAAATCCAGGACATACTGATAGCGCCCATGGGAAACGGTACGCCCCGGCGTGTGGATCATCCAGTCCGGGTGTCCGCGGTATAAATCAGAATCCAGATTCACCATCTCCGGCTCAAACCAGAGGCCGAATTTCAAGCCCAGCGCCTCGATCTGCTCTGCCAGCCCGGCGATCCCTTCCGGCAGGCGCGAGAGGTTGGGAACCCAGTCGCCCAGGCCGGCCCTGTCGTTCGTCCTTTGACCAAACCAGCCGTCGTCAAGCACAAACAGCTCTACGCCGCAATCCCTCGCCTTTTTTGCTATCTCCAGAAGGCCCTGATGGGTAAAATCGAAATAAGTCGCTTCCCAGTTATTGATAAGCACCGGCCGCGGCCGATCTCTCCAATATCCCCGGGCCAGGCGTCTCTGATATAGGCGGTGAAAGCTCTGGCTCATCGCGTTTAAACCTCCGGCAGAGTATACCATAACAGCCTCCGGCGTCTGGAAACTCTCTCCCGGCTCCAGCTTCCAGTCAAAGCCCTGGGGATGGATGCCAAGCAGGACACGGAGCGTATCATGATTGTCCACCTCTGCCTGCGCTAAAAAGTTTCCGCTGTATATCAGGCTGAACCCAATCGCCTCTCCCTGTAATTCATCCGTGCCGGGGCGTTTGAGCACAATAAAGGGGTTATGCTCATGCGAGGAATGCCCTCTGAGGCTGCCGACGGACTGAATGCCATATTCCAGGCGGCGGCAGCGGATATGGCGTTCCCTGGACCACGCTCCGGACAACTGGAGCATCTCATAATTAAAATCAGGCAGATCCATACAAAGGCTCATGGCCGTTGTCAGATGAACCGCCGCTTTCCCGCCATTATACAGGCGCGCGCTGCGGGCGAGGATAGCGTCCTGCGCAAACAGCGTATAAGAAAGGCACAGCAGAACGCCTGTCAGGGGATCGCGCAGCCTTATGGTAAGCGTCTCTGCTTCCCCGTCCGATTCCGTATAGGTTGCGGGAAGTCCTTCAAGCGCCGGCTTTCCGGGCGTAACCGCATGCCCTTCATACTGGAAATCCGATAGCCGGCTGCCGTTCTCCTGCAGGATCTCCACTGCCGGCTGGCGGTAATCTGTTGTTCCATACACGCCGTATTCCTGCCTGACATGCTCCAGGGAAAACGACTTGTCCCCTTCAAAGACACAGGAGCTCATCACTCTGGAACGCAGCTCCAGAAGATGGCCAAAATCCTCCCTGTCATGGATCCTGCGCCCAAAATAGAGCTGCCCCATCTGCCGGTTCGGCAGAATCACCATAATGTAGCTGACATAATCATTGAATAAATGAAATATTCCTGTCTTTTCATGAAATACAATGTTCATCCGACTCTCCTCCTTCGATGATCGTTCCCGCGTCTGACAAAATCTGCCAGCCGTTTTTTACAGTATATCACATCTGTATCTTTATTTCCACACCGGGAATATGGCGGAGAGATCGATACAGCCCTGACGGCGCCGCCTTTCAGAGATTATCTGAAAATGGTACCAGACGGTTAGGATAACCTCTGAACGGTTACGGCGAGGTCAGATAATACGAAACCGTAAGGTAATGTCCCGCGTGGATCGTATCATCGGACAGGCCGTTCATCCGCCGCAGTTCCCGGACATACTCTTCCGTTGATTTATTTGAATGCACATTGTAGCGGACAGCAATACTCCATAAGGTGTCGCCCTCCTCCAGGCAGATGCTGGTATAATACTTTTTATACGGAGAGCTCTGCTTCTGTGCAGGTTTTTGCGGTATGAAACTGAGGCAGAAACAGAGCAATGTAATCATGACAGATATCCAAATATGCCGCTGGTTCGCCTGCGGCCTTTGTTCCCATAAAATGCATCGCATTGACCGGCGTGCAAAAAGTAAATCACATGCTTCCCTTTTCATATGGCCTTCCCCCATCGTCTCCCTTTTGTATATCGCTGTCCGGTATCATGCGGCCGGCCTGGATAGCGATTGTTTTGCCCATCATCTGCAGTTATTTAGAACGCACGTTCTTGTTTGTACGTATTATAACTTGTGAACGTATGTTTGTCAAGAAAAAACAAAAAAATACGAACAAAGGTTTGCATTTTCCCAGAACATATGTTACTATAATAACAGCACTATCTATTTACCGGGATCGAAAGGAGGAAACTGCTGTATGGCACAGGGAAAGATTAGCGATAAGCAGAGAGAAATTCTTGAATATATTAAAGAAATGATTTTAAAGAAGGGGTATCCGCCGACTGTCCGGGAGATCTGTGAGACAGTGAAACTGAAATCGACCTCTTCCGTCCACTCCCATCTGGAACAGCTCGAGCGAAACGGATACATACGCCGGGATCCGACAAAGCCCCGCACGATCGAGATTACGGATGATACCTTCAACTTAGCGCGCCGGGAACTGGTGAATGTCCCTCTGATCGGAACCGTCGCCGCGGGCGCGCCCCTTCTGGCGCAGGAAAATATTGAAAGCTATTTTCCGATCCCTGCGGAGATACTCCCCAACCGCGAGACTTTTATGCTGACTGTAAAGGGCGACAGCATGATTGAGGCCGGGATTCTAAGCGGCGACCGCGTGATTGTGGCGCAGACAGACACGGCTGAAAACGGTGAGATCGTTGTAGCCCTGCTGGATGACTCGGCTACGGTAAAGCGATTTTTCAGGGAAGACGGATACATCCGCCTTCAACCGGAGAATTCATCGATGGAGCCGATCCTGGTGAAGCAGGTGAGGATTCTCGGACGGGTGATTGGGCTGTTCAGGATGATGGCGTAGTTCGCCTGACGTTCACGGCCCGGATTCATGGATCCGGCGTTATCACTTTTACTTTACCTCCTTGAATGATACCTGCGTATATTGTTCTGATCCTCTTTGCGCTTTATTTATTGTTCGGGGCATCATTGTGCTTATCTGAGAATCTGCAGCGGGATAAAGGCGCTTCCTACGGCAAAGACAAGCGAGGGAAGCAGGTTTGCCACCCGGATGTTTTTGTCAAACAACAGATTCACGCCCACGCAGAAGATCAGCATGGAGCCTACCAGGGACAGGTTGGAAACCGCCTCTGCGGTGAGAAGAGGCTCGATGACCCCGGCCAGAAGTGTGATGCTCCCCTGAAACAGTCCCAGGGGGATCACAGCAAAGATGCATCCTTTGCCAAGCGATGAGGTAAGAACCAGTACGATGATCAGATCCAGGACGGCCTTGGCGGCCAGCGTGGAGAAATCGCCGTTTAAGCCGTCCTCGATAGAGCCGACCACCGCCATGGCGCCGATACAGATGGTCAGGGAGGCGCTGACAAAACCGTCTACAAAGTAGGCGTCATTCCCGCTTCCGGACCGGATTTTGACCCACTGTCCGAATTCCCCGATATGCTTTTCGATATCCAGCGCTTCGCCGCTTATCGCGCCAAGGGCAAGCGAAAACAGAATCATCATAGTCTTATGGGAGGCGAGAACGCCGCCCTCGATGGCGAGCATCTCTTCCAGTGTCCCGGCGATCCCCAGAAACAGGGTGGACAGCCCGCAGACTGTGATTAGGCTGCTCTGGTAGCGCTCAGCCAGTCCCTTTCTCAGGCACAGCCCCAGAGCGCCACCGCCCAGAACTCCCAAACAGTTGATGAATGTACCCAATCCATGCATCGATTTGCTCCTCTCCGGAACTCTCAGGCGTCCGCCTCTTTTTAACAGTCTGAAACACCTGAACCGCCGCTCCTCTCCTCTTCTGCCAACGGCTGCAGGCGAACTGCCCGCGCTCAACGGCTGCCCGGCGTTCGCCTGTAACTAAAAATAAACTCTGCCGATCATCCGGTGGATTACAGATTTTCCGGCCGATCAATCATGATTCCGTCCCGCCAGATTCGCTCCAGATCATAGAACAGGCGATCTTCCTTTGAGAAGACATGGACGATGATATCGCCATAGTCCATTAATATCCAGTTGGCGGTGCGGTATCCCTCTATCTGGCGGCACGGGCAGCCGGCCTTTGCGAGCGTCTCCTCCACGTTGTCCGCCATGGCCTGGACCTGGCTCGCATTCGTTCCGTCTGCGATTATAAAATAATCTGCCAGGACCGACACCTTCCGGATATCGATGATTTTAATGTTTTCTCCTTTTTTTTCTTCGATGGCCTTTACGGCTGTTTTTGTTAATTCCTTTGGATCCATCATCAGTGGATGCGTCCTCCTTTCCCTTCGTGTCCTCGTTTTCAGCGAGCGGCTCCTCTTTCCCTCGGCGCAGCTCCTCACAGGCTTCAAACGCCTTCTGCGTCATCTCGTCCGCAAAATGGCCGCTTCGCTCCAAATAGGCCAGCGTGCCCTTTAAGATCTGATACAGCGCCTCGTCCAGCTCCTCAAAGGCCAGCCGGCGCATATCTGTCAGCCCCGGCGCTTTATCGCGCCTTGGTTCAATATAATCGGCAACGTACAGGATCTTGTCTAAAAGCCCCATCTGCGGCTTGCCTGTCGTGTGGCAGGCGATCGCAGACAGAATCTCCGGATCCGATACGCCGAATTTGCGCTCCGCCAGAAATGCTCCCAGCTTCGCGTGGATCACCGCCGGAGAGCGCAGCTCGCTGTCTGTGAGCGCAATGCCGTGCTTTTCACATTTTTTGATGATTTTGTGATCATCATAGCGCTTCGCGCAGTCGTGAAGCAGCCCGGCCAGCTCCGCTTTTTCCAGATCATACCCGTATCTCATAGCCAGAGCCATACAGGTAAACGATACGCTGATCGTATGCTCATAGCGGGCCGGCGTGAGTCTGGCCTCCAGTTTCTTTCGTATGCTATCGATTTCAATCATTCTCTCTGCCCCTTTTTCTGTCTTGTGCCCGCATATCCGGTCTCTTTAACACCTCCCTCTTAGTAAGGAGGCGTGTGAACGGCGGCGTGACGGTTTACGTTGTCTGAACGGTTGCCCTGCGGCCCTTTTTGGTACAGCCCTGTCCGGTTGATATAGGACAGGACCTCCGGCGGCAGAAATTCATCCACAGGCTCTCCTTCTGCCAGCCGCTCCCGGATCTGCGCTGAGGACACGTCCATTTCCATACAGTGAAGCCGCAGGATCCGGGCGCTGTATTTACCGGTCAGATATGCAATCTGCCGGTCCAGAGAGCGCTTCTGCTCCTCACACTCCCTCTCCGCAGCTAAAAATGTGACAGCCTTCAGCACATATTCCGGATAATACCATTTTTCGATATCCCGGATCGAATCAGCGCCTAAGATAAAATAGAATTCCGTATCCGGGTACGCGGCCTTCAAAAGGCGCAGCGTATCAGCCGTGTAGGTATTTCCTCCGGCGCGCTTTAACTCAAAATCCGATAAGACAAAGTGCGGATATGGTCGGATCGCCGCTTCCACCATGGCGCAGCGCGCGTCGGCTCGCGTGATGGTGTGATCCCGCTTGTGAGGCGGGATCTTGGACGGCATAAACCAGATCGAATCCAGCTTATATTCCTCGTATGCCTGCCTGCCCAGCATCAGATGCCCCAGATGAATGGGATCAAAGGTTCCTCCCAATATCCCGATTCGGTCCATAGCCAGCCCGTCTCCTTTCATCGCGGCAATACAATTTTTCTGTTTTTCTCTTCCCTCGCCGGTTTGTAAAGGACGATCTTCTTCCCAATCACCTGTACCACCTGGGAATGGGTCCTTTCCGCAAGGACAGCGGCCAGCTCATTCGCGCCGTCGATGCAGTTTTTCAGGACGCCCAGCTTGATGAGCTCCCTGGCCTCCAGCGCTTCGGCAACTGCAGAAGTCAGCTCCGGGGTTGCGCCCGACTTTCCAATCTGCAGAACCGGCTCCATTGTCATCGCAAGGCCCTTTAAATACGCTCTCTGTTTGCTTGTCATGAATGTTTGCTCCTGTTTCCTGTAAATCACTTGTAATAATCGAATTCCAGCCCGTACATGCGCACTGTATCGCCCTCTTCAATCCCGGCCTTTTCCAGCTCCTTAAGAATCCCGGATGTCTTAAGGAAATTTTGGAAGAAACGGAAGCCTTTTTCTGAGTCAAGGTTCGTATAGCCCAGCATCTTTTCAATCTTCGGCCCCTCAACCACAAACACGCCGCCGTCTGTGCGCTCCACCGTATAGGGGAGCGAAACAGCCTCCTCGGGGTATTCAAATTCTCTCTCGAAGCGGATCGGCGTCTGCGGGGCGCTCTGCAAAAGCTCGTGCACATGGTACAGAAGCTCCTTTACTCCCTGGCCTGACACGGCGGAGATCGGAAAAATACGGATCCCCTCCGGTTCAAATTCCTCTTTGAGGCGCGCGACAGGGCTGTCGGCCTCCGGATCATAGACCGCATCCATCTTATTGGCGGCAATTACCTGAGGGCGCTTTAAAAGCTCCGGGTTATAGGCTTCAAGTTCCCTGTTTACCGCCCGTATATCTTCCACCGGATCGCGGCCCTCTGTGGAAGCCGCATCCACCACATGGATCAGGACTCTGGTCCGCTCAATATGCCTTAAAAAGGCATGTCCCAGCCCCACGCCCTGAGAGGCTCCCTCAATCAGCCCCGGGATATCAGCCATCACAAAGCCCTGTCCCTCTCCGATATCCACAACGCCCAGATGCGGGTTCAGGGTGGTAAAATGGTAGTTGGCAATCTTCGGCTTTGCGTTTGAGACACGGGAAATGAGCGTCGATTTGCCCACATTCGGAAAACCCACAAGCCCCACATCCGCGATGACCTTTAATTCAAGCTGCAGCCAGAGCTCCTTAGAGGCCTGCCCCGGCTGCGCATATTTCGGAACCTGCATGGTCGAAGTGGCAAAGTGCATATTTCCAAGGCCGCCTTTTCCGCCCTTTAAGATAATCTCGCGCCGGTTATCGCCGGACATGTCGGCAATGACCTTTCCGCTCTCGAAATCCTTGATAACCGTCCCCTCCGGAACCCGGATCACCAGGTCTTTTCCGTCCGCGCCATGGCAGCGGCGCTTGCCGCCCGGTTCCCCGTCCCCGGCCGCATATTTATGGACATGCCGGAAATCGGTCAGCGTGTTGAGTCCGTCGTCCACCTCAAAGATGATATCTCCGCCTCTCCCGCCGTCTCCGCCATCCGGCCCTCCGGCGGCCACATAGAGCTCGCGGCGGAAACTCACATGCCCGTCCCCTCCCTTTCCGGAGCGGATCCAAATTTTTGCACTGTCGGCAAACATAATCTCCTCCTCGTCTCACAGGGAAAAGGCCCTGCAAACGGTTAATGCAAAAGGCTTCATACGGGTGGGTATGAAGCCTTCTGGATTATTCGTTGATTGCTCTCGGGTATACAGAAACCTGCTTTCTGTCTCTGCCCTTTCTCTCAAATCTCACAATACCGTCTACCTTGGCAAATAATGTATCATCTCCGCCGCGGCCTACGTTTACGCCCGGATGAATCTTGGTTCCGCGCTGTCTGTAAAGAATATTGCCGGCTAATACGAACTGCCCGTCCGCTCTCTTGGCGCCCAGTCTCTTGGACTCGGAATCACGGCCGTTCTTCGTGGAGCCAACACCCTTTTTATGAGCAAATAACTGAAGGTTCATGTTAAACATAGCTTACACCTCCTCAAATCGAATTCTGATATATTTCTGTCCATAGGCCCGCGCTGTATTTGTGAGGCCCAGCACAAGCGAATCCATCAAAAGCTTTGATTCCCGGCTGACAGGTCCCGTAAACCGGAACAGAAAGCGGCCGCTTTCGTCGTCCACGCGGGCGTCAAACCGATCCCTTGTGAACGCCTCCACCGAATTCGCCATATTCAGCGCCAGGGACGATACAGCAGCGCAGATAATATCTTTCCCGTATTCATCATATCCGGCGTGCCCCTCTATCTCTATTCCTGTGACGCTTTTCGCGGCATCCCGGCAGACCTTTACCTGAATCATCGCTTACTAAGCCTGGATCTTGTCGATCTTTACTTCTGTATAGAGCTGTCTGTGGCCGTTCTTTTTGTGATATCCGGTCTTTCTCTTATACTTGTAAACGATCACTTTCTTGCCCTTGCCCTCTTTTACCACAGTGGCGGAAACACTGGCTCCTTCCACGGTCGGGCATCCGATCTTCATCTCTCCGTCGTTCACGGCCAGAACCTGATCAAAGGTCACGGTCTCTCCGGCGGCTTTGCCGAGCTTCTCAATCTTTAATACGTCGCCCTCGGCCACTTTGTACTGTTTACCACCTGTTGCAATAATCGCGTACATCTTGATGGCACACCTCCTGATTATCATTACTCGCCAGCTTTGGCGGCGCTTTCGCGCACTTATGGCCTCGCTGTGCGGCACACTAACATAATATACCATCCGGCGGGCGGGTTGTCAACTGGATTTTTGGGAATATAGGCTTTTTTTGTTTGACATCGTTACTATTCACGGGTAGTATTCCGCGAGGTGTTTTTTGTGGGCTGTCCCGGCCGCTTCATACAGAGGCTTTCTGACTTTTTTGCGCGTAATCTCTACCAGCCCCAGCTTTGTCATCTCCACCAGAACCGTTTTGATCGGATCCTTTTTGAGCTCCCCGTCCAGAATGGCAAGCAGCCGTTCCCGGTTCTCTTCTGACGCCATGTCAATGAAATCGACGATAATAATGCCCGAAAGGTTGCGCAGGCGGAGCTGGCGGGCCGTCTCGATGGCGGCTTCCGTATTGATCTTAAAGATCGTGTCCTCCACGTTTTTCTTTCCCGTATATTTTCCGGTGTTGACATCCACGACCGTCAGGGCCTCGGTGGGCTCAATCACCAGATAACCGCCGGACTTGAGCCAGACCCGCTTTCCGAGCGCTTCCTTAAGAACCGACTCCAGGCTGTAAAGCTTGACAAGGGGAAGGCTGTCACTATAAAAGGAGAGCCGGGACAGTTCTTCCTGCTGTTCTTCTTTCATCCAGCGTTCCATCTGGGTAAAGCATTCCGCGCTGTCGGTCACGATGCATTCCAGGCGGCTTACATCCATGTCGAGAAGCTCCTGGACATGGGGCGGCTTGGCCTGTTCCAGAAGGGAAAAGCATGTGCGCATCGGGGCCAGTGAGAGCACTGCTTCCATCCTGGCGCGGAGCGCACGGATCTCGGCGATGATCTGATCCGCGCCGGCTCGCTCCGCGCTGGTACGCACGATCAGCCCGAAATCCGCCTGTTTTTCCTCTGACAGACGCGCCCGCAAGGCCTCCTTCCAGGCCGCGTCGCGGATCTTTGCAGAAAAGCCGAGCTGTGTTTTCCCAAGCGTCAGCACCGCATATTTCCCGGTAAAACTGAGATTGCAGGTCAGCACCGGATCCTTGGTTTTGACGGCGTCTCTGCTGACCTGGACGATCAGCTCGTCTCCCTGGCGGACGGCTCTTTTTTCTTTGCCGGACGGCGCTCCGGCAAAAAGGTGCGCCTGGTTTTCAGACAGGCTGTAATAGCCTGTGACGCCGTTTCCAAGGTCAATAAAGGCGGCGCCTATATTTTTTACCACATGCTTCACTTTTCCGATATAAATATTGCCCACAAGGCTCTGTCCGTCCTTGGGGTTTAAGCTGAGAGAACGGCACCGCCCCTCTTCAAAAAGCGCGGTCAGGATTCGTCCGTCCCATTCGGTTACAATCAGCTTCGTCAAGACGCCTCCCACCCTTCTGTCCCGTATTCCTCCAGCGGGATAAAGCAGTGCGCGCCGTCGTTCCCCGCGTCGGCGTACAGCTCCTCGCGCTGGATCTGGAATGCAAACGGAGGGTATTCCATGCCCTTTGACGCATAAAAGGCGGCCAGCACCTGCTCGGGCTTTACATTGGCCGCGCTTCCGGCGGAGAGCCTCATGAAAACGCCGTTCTCTATGCGGGACACCGTATAAATAAAGGGCTTTATGTCAACGGTTTTTTCTCCCTTTTTGGCCTGCTTTGTGATCTCGATCACAGGGCGGGCGCAGAATGCGCAGAATTCCTCATAAAAGTCCGTCCTCTCCTTCGCGCTCTCCGGCCCGCGGCCTTCCTTAAACCAGAATGTATAATCCGCGGCCGCCACCTGGGACATGGCGTTTTTGGCCGAATCTTTCAGGACGCGGCAGCTCAGCACGCGGATCCCTTCCGCGCCGCAGGCGTTGAGCGCGTCTGCCATCTGCCCTGGCGGCATGGCGGAATGTGTCTCGATATCCATATATTCGCCGTTGCTGACAAGGCCCACGCTTAAGGGCGCGGCAAAGGACATGATCTGGTGCGGGCTGAAGCCCTCGCTGTAGCGGATATCGATACCCGCGCGGCGGACGGCCTTCTGAAAATAGCGCATCACATCCAGGTGCCCGATAAAGCGGACCGGGCCCTGCTTGCTGAATTTAATTCTGATTTTCATAACAGACGCCCCCTCCAAAGGCCCGGGCCCCGCAGCCGGAGCACTCTGCCCGGCAGTTCGGCGTTACAATCTCTAAAAGCGCCCGCTTCCATTCTCTCTTTAAAAATTCGTTTGTCACTCCGGTCTCAATAAAATCCCATGGCAGGCATTCGTCCAGGCTGCGCTCGCGCACTGTGTAGAAATCGGGATCCACGCCGCAGGAGGCAAAGGCGTCCATCCAGAGCTCATTGCGGAAATGTTCGGACCAGGAATCAAACCGCGCGCCGGCCCGGTATGCGGCCTCAATCACCGGGGCCACGCGGCGGTCTCCCCGGGCGAGAACGCCCTCCAGCACCGTCAGATCGGCCTCATGCCAGTTGTAGCGCAGGCTTTTGCGGTTTAACATCTCTTTCATTTTCCGGCTGACCATGCCGGCCCGGCTGAGAAACTCCTCTTTGGTGCACATCCTGGCCCACTGGAAGGGCGTAAAGGGCTTTGGCACGAAAAAGGAGGCGCTGGCCGTGACCTGCACACGGCCGTGGCGCTGCTCCTTTGGAACCGTGTCATAGTAAACCTCCGCCACTTTTTCAGACAGTTCGGCGATACCCTCAATGTCTTCTTCTGTCTCTGTGGGAAGGCCCAGCATGAAATAGAGCTTGACGCGGTTCCAGCCGCCCTCAAACGCCTGGGCCGAGCCGCGCAGGATGTCCTCCTCTGTCAGGCCCTTATTGATCACATCGCGCAGCCTCTGGGAACCCGCCTCGGGCGCAAAGGTTAAGCTGCTCTTTTTTACATCCTGCACCTTACTCATGACATCCAGCGAAAAGGCGTCGATGCGCAGGGACGGGAGCGACACATTCACACCCGTTTTCCCGAACTCCCGGATGAGGAAATTTACGATATCCGCAAGCTCCCTGTAATCGCTGGAGCTTAAGGAGCTTAAGGAAATCTCCTCATGGCCCGTACTGGCAAGCATGGCGCGGGCCAGGCGCTTTAATTCCTCCGCGCTTCTCTCCCGCACCGGACGGTAAATCATGCCGGCCTGGCAGAAACGGCAGCCGCGGATACACCCTCGCATGATCTCAAGAACCATCCGGTCCTGGGTGGCGCGCAGGAAGGGAACGACCGGTTTTTCCGGATAACACGCTGAATCCATGTCCATGACGAGCTGCCTGGCCACCCGGGCAGGCGCGTGCGGATTAACCGGCGTCATAGCCGCAATCGTCCCGTCCGCCTGGTAGGATATCTCGTAAAAAGAAGGCGCATAGATGCCGGGTATCCCGGCCGCGGCCTCCAAAAACTCCCGCCGGCTGCCGCCGCGCTTTCTGACCTTCTTATAGCGGTCCAGGAGCTCAAAATAGACCACCTCGCCCTCACCGATATAGAACAGATCAAAAAACGGAGCGATCGGCTCAGGATTATAGGCGCAGGGGCCTCCCCCGATCACGATCGGATCCTCATCCGTCCGCTCGTCAGCATGCAGGGGAATCCCGGACAGCTCCAGAATCTGCAGGATATTCGTGTAGCACATCTCATACTGCAGCGTGATTCCCAAAAAGTCGAACGCCCGAATCGGATCCTGGCTTTCCAGCGCAAACAGCGGGATCCTGTTTTCCCGCATGAGCCTGTCCAGATCCGGCCACGGCGAATAGACGCGCTCGCACCAGACGTCCTCCCGGCGGTTGAACATATCGTACAGGATCTGAATGCCCAGATGGGACATGCCGATCTCATATACGTCCGGGAAACACATACAGAAACGGATGTCCACCCGGGACGGATCTTTGACCACGGAGTTCACCTCTCCGCCGATGTAGCGGGCGGGCTGCTGAACGGATAAAAGTATCTCATCACTTAATGCTAATTTTCTCATTTTCGTTCCTTTTTACACTTGAAGTTTTTCTTCAAAAGGATAATGTCCGCATAACAAGGACACATTTTGACATTCTCGCTTTTCTGATTTTTTGTATGACGGAAATTACATGCAAACCGTATCAATGCGTACAAAACATCACACAAACCAGCGTCAGATTACCCTTTTTTTAATGAAACCATTCTAAATAAGTATACGTTATTTTGTTTAAGCTGACAAGCCTTTCTAAGATTATTCTTACAAACCAATCATGATATCCGATCGGCCTTATTCCGTAATAGCCCATACCCTTGCAGGAAGTCCGGGTAGCGCCTTCAATTCTCGGATAAGATACAATGAGGACTACGCCTGCGGGGGCAGCCTGATCCGGATTGTCAAGTAGTCCTGCCTGCAGTTTCCCCTTGTCAAGTACATACCGTTCATATGCCGGGTCGCCAGCCTTCATGGCTTCTGCGGAAGCATCTGTATACGGTGTCTCATGTCTGCTGGCAGCGGCGTTGCGTTACATATTATCGCATCGATATCGCTCCTAACGCCGATCCCGGGCAGGCTGTCTCCCTAAAAGGCGCTTTCCGCCTACTGTCTGCACGCCGGATATGCGAGCTGCTCCTTACTCGAGGCCGTGGCCCTCGCAAGCTGGAGGCAGACCTCGCTGAAATACCCGGCTTCCACATCCCCAAGCGCCATCTGGTTTTCCTTTTTAAGGGCGCGCCAGACACAGCTCCCGCCCCTGTTTTGGCCGCTTTCGGTGAAGTACGCGCCGTAGACGGTGACCTCTTCGTTCTCGTCTCCCACAAAGCAGCCGGAAAATTCGAGCACGGCGCACAGGCCGTCGTCTTCTCTGTAAAACGTGGAGTACACGCCCGCATCCTCGACCGGGCCGCGGAGCCAGCCCATGCCCTGCAGCTTTCCGGAAAGCGATAAGCCGTTTAAGAGCATGCCGCCAAAGCGCGTCAGTTCTGTCTGGGTCTCCTCCTCTGTCGTGGGACGGCTGACCGGGCGCGTAAGCTGCTCAATGGGCTGCGTTACTTCATAGTCTTCCAACTGCTCCTTCCAGCCGCTCAAAAGCGCCTGATCAAGCTCCACCGGATGGACCAGCCCAATCCGGCCCCCGGCGGGAAGTTCATACTCCTCCTCGTCTGCTGTATTAAAGCTTCCGTCCTCCATGTAGCGGAAGGTATCCTTCAGACGGCCGTCCTCATAGACGCCCCAGATCAGGGAAATGGCAAACTGATGCATAACCGGGTTTTTGACGAACAGCTCCGTCCAGCGCGGCGCACTCCACTGGCGTCTTGTCATGAGCGCCTGCTCCAGGCGCAGCTTCTGGTTGGATACCACGGCTTTAAGCTGCTTTTTCATCTGCTTGAAGGCCGCGTTGGCCGCCCTGGCCGTTTCCTCATCATCGCGTTTCCCGGGCGCGGGCAGATTTTTTAACCGCTTCCCGTCGCTGTCAAAGATGTCGATCTCCAGAGAGAGCGAGAGGACGGCCCGGAACGTGCGCGCGCCATAGTCGATTACCTGTTCCATGCGCTCGTCAAAACCAAGATTCGGCACGATGCGATCCTCCAGCTCATCGCGGCTTAGCCCGAGCTGCTGCGCGGCAAAGCTTAAGGCATCCCCCGCGGCGGCCTTAACCTGCCGGAACTTAAATTTGCGCGAAATCTGATCCACCTGCAGAAGCGCCGCTGTACTCCCGTTTAATGCCAGCGCTTTTACGGCCTCCGCCGCCATCGCGCCCCTCGCGTGCTTCGGCCATTCCTGTATCTGTGAATAGAGCAGGGGAACGATTGCATCGCCGCCGTGGATGGAAGCGGCGTAAAGCACCCACTTCTGTTTTGCCGGCGCTCCGGTCTCCAGCCAGCGGTTAAAAAGAAGCGCCATATTTGCGGCCAGATCCCCTGCATTTAAGCTGTCTGCCAGGATACGGGCGTCCGGGCTGATACCCGGTAGCGCCAGATCCGCATAAGCGGCCAGGATAGCGGCGTATGTATCCTCAGGGGCATCCGTCCCGTCCGCCCGGCGCACAGGCGGATACGGCGTCTCAAAGGCCCAGGCTACCCTGCGCTTTTTTCCGCCCTTTAATATGCGGGCCGTCAGGGCTTCCACACTTACATCCATGCTGTCTGCTCCCTCCGCGGACGCGCTTTCCCGCTCCCCGGCGCTGATTCCCAGCGCATCTTCTATAAGCTCCCTGACCTTCCTGCTTTTTTCCGTCTCGAGGGCGCGTTTCAGATCTTCCGCATAGGCGTCCGCCCCCCATTTCCTTAACACAAGCACAGAAAGCTCCCTCTCCTGGGATTTCTTCGACGAGAGCATGGCCTTGATTTCCGGCGCCCACTCCCGGCGGCTCTCATAGACGGCTAAAAGCAGCTCCCGCACCTGCTTCGAGCTGTCAAGCGCGCAGGAAAGCAGCCGTTCTTTATAGCTGTCCCCGCATTCGTCCAGAAGGCGGATACAGAGAATACGGCCAAAGGCGCTCCCCTCTTTCGCCCCTGCGGCGACAGATTCCTTTATGGACGGCCAGCGCTTTCTGAGCGCCGAAACGCAGGCGTCCGTAAATTTCTTCTTATCTTTGTCAAGGTAAAAGGAATTTAAGATTCCCTCCATGGCCTCAAGCTGCCAGACAAACGGGATCGCCTCGTCTGCATAGAGATCCAAGAGCCCTCCAATCC
The DNA here is from genome assembly GCF_943193115.1 of Otoolea muris. Classification (NCBI taxonomy): domain Bacteria; kingdom Bacillati; phylum Bacillota; class Clostridia; order Lachnospirales; family Lachnospiraceae; genus Otoolea; species Otoolea muris. Next base: position 12,082 of record NZ_CALPCY010000005.1, on the reverse strand, counting down.
GCTCCTCCCGGATCGGCTCTTTATAATCATACACAGGCTGCCCGTTCTGCATTTTCACAATCTGGAAATAGCGGGAACGCATGCACAGGCCCTCCAGGACAAGCGCCCGCTTATAAAGCGTATCGTTTTTCATGCTCAGGCCGCCAATGATGCGGTGGCGTTTCGGGCTGTAGTCCTGCCCTGCCGCTCTGAAGTCCGCCAGAAACGGCGCCAGATCTCCCGCGCTGCATTCGCCCAGAAGAAATCGCTTCGCCTCGCGCGCCCCGGCCCCCAGATCCTCTGTCAGCCCCTCTGCCATTTTTTCCATAAAATCAGCCTCAAATTCTCTGGTGAGCGTGTCATAGAGCGCCGCATTCCCCTCCTTGATGGACTCCAGCAGGCAGGGAAGATCCGGGGCGGCGGCCTGCAGCGCCGCTTTTTTCATCTCGTCCGGATACTGCGCGGCCATCCGTTTCAGAGCTGTGTGATGCTGCTTTTCCAGGCACCAGGAAATATACGGCTCTGCCGACGCGGGCAGAAGCGCCTCCAGAAGAGGCATATATTTCTCAAACCGCTGCTGTTCCGCCATGCTTTCCATTGCGTCCAGCGCCTGCCTCATATCCATAGCCATGGCAAGGCGCAGGAAACGGGAAAAGAAGGCGGAGTGGCCCAGGGCCAGGAAGGCGGAACCGGCTGAGAGCTTCATGAGATACGCGGAAACCGGTTTCCCCGCAAGCGCGGCAGAGACGGATCCGGGGAGCGGGGGGAGCGGATCCGCAGAGCGCAGATACTCTTTCATTTCCCCCAGCTCCCCGCCGGAAGGCTTTGCCCCTGTAAACATATTTTCCAGGCTTCCTGCAAGATAAGATTCAAGAAGTGAAACGATTTTTTCATATTTTTCGTCCGTATTTTCTTTATCTGAAATATTTATTTCACTTTTTGATTTGTTTTGAAATATTCCCTGCGACAAGGTGGTTTGCACAAGGGAGAACAGTTTTTTGAAGCCCCCCTGCTCCTGTCCCACGCCCGCTGCGCGGAGAGGCTTTTTGCAGGAGAGGCAGAGCGCGGCCAGGAGTATCTTTGCATTGGCGCTGTCCTTATTCCAGCAATAGTCAATGGCGCGGCAGAGGATGTCCGGATTCCGCTTTCCAACCTCAAGGACAGACCGGAGCCCCCATTCGCGCAGGGAATGGAACTCCCATACGATCCCTTCAGCCTGGATGGCCGCCGCCTGTTCCGGGGAGAGGGAGGACGCAATGGTATTGCGCAGGTTCCATGTATAGGAGGACAGGACGTAGCACGCCGTAGAACCGCCTGTGGCGGCGGCAAAGCGTAAGAAACGGCCGTATTCGTCCTCCCGGCCGCGCTTTTTTAAGTGCTCCAGCCAGGAGATGCATGCGCTCCTCCTGTCCTTGTCAATGGCGGAAAAATCCTGATGCTCCGCCTGTTTAAGAAGCGATGCCTGTTCCGGCTGCGACGGGTCCAAATATTCCTCGGCCAGCGCGCGGTTTTGGGGTGAAAGGGACATTGCGTCCAGCGCTGCGTAGAGTTTTTCCAGTCTTCGTTCTTCGCTTAAGTTCATTGTGCGTACCTCCTTTGGGTGTGATTGAGGCCAGCCCTGCATATACAAAAAGGCTGTACGGCCCGGAAAAGCCCCGCCGGGCGCCGGCTTTTTTGCGGGAGGATTTCCCCGGGATATTAAAAAGGCGCCGGCCGCGTTATTGGCCGGACATATGCTGGCAGGCATTATCGTAGGACAGTTTATTCTGGCAGATTGTCATGTATTGATCGAGATATTCCATGAGCCGGATCACCGGTTCCGGCGAAAAGGCCATCTCGTGGCGTTTTGCGCTCAGGAGCTGCTCCAGGGCTGTAAAGTCCTTTCCGGCGCGGTGCAGGCCGAGACGCTCTCCCTCCCGGGCAAGCGCCGAGAGCATTTCCAGCGCTTCCTCCGGGACGGATGAGAGGCCGCTGACAAACAGATCGGTCAGAAGCCGCCGGCCTTCCCGGATATATTGGGCCATTGCCTGTATCGCAGAGGGCGGCGCGGCCTGTCCGGGGGCTTTTCCAGGTGACAGGGCGGCTGCCCCGCGTGTCTGGGGGCCCGGCGTGGAAGGCTCTGAGGCTTCTTTTCCGCTCTCTCCTGCCTCCTTTGGCGTTTGGCCCGGCGTTTTCATGAGCCGGGCGATCTCATCCGTCTCAGACAGGAAACATTCGATTGGGTACAGGCAGAGCCGGCCGTCGCCCAGATACACGTTTCCCAGAAACAGAAGGCAGTCCGGGGGATGCTTGGCCAGCTTTTTTCCGATTCGCTCCAGAAGGGAGATCAGGAGGCCGTCTTTTTCGGTATAGGAGACGGCGATACGCAGTTCTCTTCCCGCCGCGTCGTAGAGGCTCCAGGAAAAGCGCTGTTTTACGGCATCAAAGGAGGTATCCCCCCAGCGGACGGCCCCCACCAGGGCCAGGCGTTCCCGGACAGCTCCCACGGCGGGATCCGGGAGCGGGACAGGGTTTCCGGAAGGGGCGGCCGGGATGGGAGCCTCCGGGACGGCGAAGAAGTGCGCAAGGAGCGCGCTGTAATCCCAGAAGCTCATTTCCATGGCCCGGGAGAGCGTTCTGCGCCCCAGGATCTCTCCTTTTGTCTCCTGGCTGGCGGACAGCCGGCCTCCGGGAGCGGCTTTGGCCCCTGTCAGGCGGAATTCATATTCGCAGAGCGCTTCCCTGGAGCCCGGGAGCCCCCAGGGCGCGGGGCCTTCCTGCGCCTTCCTGCCCCGTTTCCGGACTCCCTCGTAAAAGACGGGGCGCGCGTCGGTATAGACATACCATTTCTTCTGATCCGGTTCGAGGAAGTAGTAGGTCTCTCCTTCGTAGCCGCTCTGCCCCAGAAAGGCCCGGACGCCCATTCCGAGAAGATGCAGCGTCCCAACCGGCTCATAGGAGCTGCGGAAGCTCCCGGCCAGAGCCGCAAGGGAGGAGGAAGGGGCCGCGCCCTGCGCGGGCGCCGGCCCTTTGGCCTTTTGCGCCCCGGACGCCGGGCTTTCGTCTTCGGGAGGAAGGGCCTTTAAAAGCTCTTTTCCGAGCCGCGAGAGGGACAGGAGGCTTTTAAGCAGCTTATCGTCCCGGAACACGGCTGAGCGCGAAAAATAGCCGCGGTACTGCGCGGCCGCGGTCCGCAGGCCGGACGCAAAGCGCGGGAGCGCCGCCCTGTGGCAGATCACGGCCAGGCGTTCCAGATGCTCCGGGATATCCGCGGACTGTCTGGAAAGGCCGATGCTTAGCTGCTCTTCAATCGATGCCAGAACCGCCCGGACGGCTTCCCGCATCTGGTCCCTGTCGTAAGCGGCAGAATCCGTTTTCTGACAGGCGGCAAAGAGCGACCCCGGATCCAGACGCTTTTTGGCGAGCTGGTACAGGAGGATGGCCTGCGCTTTGTGGGCGCAGAGGCTCCTGCTTTTACAGGTACAGGAGGAATATTCCACGGGCTCTAAGAGGCTGACCGTCTCCCCTGACCATGGGAGGCGGACGCTGACCACGGAGCTCTCCTTAAAGGAGGGCAAATCCCCCCTCCCCACATAGGCCAGAAGCGCTTTTAAGCCCGCGCCCTGCGCCGCGCGGATCAGGCGGGCCAGAGGGATTTCGAAGAGGGAGGAAAGCTCCAAAACATTCGTTTCCGGCAACTGTCCGGATGCATCCGGCAGGGCTGTTTTAAGAGCCGGCTCTCCCCCGTCCCCGTTTTCCTGTCCCGCATTGCCCGCTTCTGTCCCTTCCTGTTCCTGCTCCCGCCTAAGCCACAGGATCGCGGCCGTCACATGGCGGCAGATGCTCCTGGAAGGGCAGGTGCAGGTACTCTCTCCCAAAGGGACGCGGATCCGGCATGTCTCCTCCTTAAAGGCAACCTCTGCCTCCTGTGCCCCGCCGCCCTCTTCCTCTCCCGTCCAGGACACCTTTGGCGTCTCCTTTTCGAGATCCTTTGCGGCGCGTTTTACGGTTCCTTTATTGCTCAGGCCGGCGAGATAGTCGTCGTCCGCCCGTTTCAAGCATTCTCTGAGTGTTTGCATTTGCGTACCCCTTACGTTTTCCCTTAAAAGCGCGTCCCGGATGATTGAAAAAACCTTCCCGCTGCCTAAAGCCCCGGAGCATGGCTCAAACATGCTCTAAACAGCCGCAACCGTCCCGATAAAATCCCCCAGCCGTTCCGGCGTCATGGCCCCCACATGGGCCCCCAAGGCGGCCAGACGCTCTCCGGTCTGCCGGTCATAGGCCGGGTTTGCATCCCTGTCGAGCGCGGTCAGGCAGATAAGCTTTGCCCCGCTCTCGATGATCCGGCGGCTGACGGCCAGAAGCTCCCGGACGCTGCCGCCCTCGCAGAGATCCGAGACGAGGATCATCATGGTCCGGTGAGGCTGCGTGATCAGTGTCTCGCAGTAGGCGAGCGCGCCGCCGATGTAGGTCCCGCCGCCGAGCTGGACGCTCATGAGCGTGGCCACCGGATCGTCCAGGCAGCCGCTTAAATCCACGACCTGCGTGTCAAAAATCACGAGCCGCGTGTCCAGCATGGGAAGCCTGGCAAAGATCCCGGCCATCACCGCGCTGTGAATCACGCTGTCTAACATGGAACCGCTCTCGTCCACGGCAATCACCACATGCCAGTCATGATACCGCCGGCTCCTGCCGTGGAAATAGACGCGCTCCAGAAGAAGCGTCCGTTTCTCTGTATCATAATGCTTTAAATTGGCCCGGATGGTCTTGCGGATATCAAGGCTGCGCATCGAGCGGACCGGGCTCTGGCTGCTTTTGTCAATTTTTCCCAGAAGGGAACGCTTAAGCTCCCGGCGGAGCCGCTCCTCGATCTCACGCGCCGCCTGGCCGACCATCCGCCTGGCCGTCTCAAGGACCTCTCCCTTCATCAGGTGCTTAAGCTGGAGAATGGTTTTTAACAGCTCCTGATTTGGCTCCAGCTTAGAAAGTACCTCCGGATCCGTCAAAAGCTCCGTCATCCCATAGGTATCCAGGGCATGGCGCTCCAAAACCTCCACGGTTTCTTTGGGAAACAGCTTCCGGATACGGGTGATCCATGCGGCGGCGGTCAAATGACTCGCCCCCGTCCCGCCGCGGCGGTACACGTCCTTAAGCTGCTCCCTGCCGTATAAGAATTCAAGGATCTCCTCCAGCTCCGCGCAAGGAACCCCGTTTTCCAGCGCCGCGCCCGGCGAAAAGGCGAGCTCCCCGGCCGCCGGCTTTCCCAGAATCAGGCGCCAGCGGTTGATCTGGCTGCTGTGTTCCATAATGGTTTCCTCCTAACCGTATGTATGTACTCACAAAATCAGGCGCATGTTCCCGGCCATGGCCCTCTCCGCAAATGCGTCCAGATATTCCCCGTAATCGTATTCCAGCGGGGAAACGGGCCTGCCATACAGAAGCTCCTTTTTGGATACGCCGTGAAGCTTTGCCGCCTTTGCGGCGAGGCGGTCCGTTTCCAGGGGGGTAAAATACCCGAAGGCCATGCGAAGCTCCGGCAGGAGCGCCATGAATTCTTCGGCGTCCGCCCGGGCGAGAAGCGTGTCAATCAGAACAAAAAAGCGTTCTCCTGTAAAAATCAGATCCCTTGCCGTATAAAAGAGGCCGCGCAGGAAGCGGGCGCTTTTGCCGCGTTTCTTCGCGGTTCCGGTCAGATAGCCGGCCGCGATCCTGTGGATCCGCTCCTCAAGGCCGTGTTCCATGCCGTAGAGAATCCCGAGCGCCGCTCCCTCCAGAACAGGGTTTATCTGCTCCGGATCCTGTTCAAGCATGCGGGAAAGCGCCCCGCCAAGCGGCTGGCGAAGCTGTAAGAAACCCGGCCGGCCGGCTGCCTGATACAGGGACAGGAAGCATTTCATGCAGTCCGTCTCCTTTTCCTGCTCCACGCTTCCCATGGACGGAAGGAGCGCGAGCAGCTTCTGGAAGCATATCTTCAGAAGTTCCGAAAGGCTGCCTGCCTCCTCCACCCCGTACAGCGTCCGCAGCTCATACAGCATTTGAAGGCTTGCAAAGCCGCCTGTCAGGGAGAAAAAGTCCCCGTCCGCGCCTAAACTTTGCCTGGCCGCCTCCGTGAGCGCCGCTGTCTCGCCCAAAAAGCCCATGAGAAAGCCGTTTACCATCAGACGGCAGCTCTCCCGCGCGCTCCGCGCGTCAAGGGCGCGGCGAAGGAGCACAGCCTTTGCCGCCTCGCGGACCGTCCCGCCCGACATGGACACATCTGCAAGCGCCGCCAGGACAGAGCCGGCAAAGCGCACGGACCAGATCTCCCGTATCCGGCTCCGGTCCGTATTTCCCAGCAGATCCGCTCCTTTCTTTCGCGTCCCGAAGCGGGTGTCAAGAAATTCCATCTGATACAGGAAACGGCTCGCGGCCAGATGCTTCTTTTTTGTAAAAAGCTCAAGCGTGACCATCTGCTCCGCCCCCAGAAGCTTAAATCCAAAGCGCCTGCACTGCTCTTCAAAATCACTGAGAATCGGCGGGCGCGGGGCGTCCTTTGGAAGGGCGCCCGCCGCAGTCCCGGTATTGATTGCCCGCAGGATCCGCAGCGGCCGATCTGTGGAAAGACTGACTTCCCCCTTTACAAAGGACGAGAGCGCCGCGTCCTGCAGCTCATAAAGCCCGGGCTCCCGTTTGCCGCGCAGGGCAGCAAGCCCCTTTGCCATGGAAAAGGCGCAGATCACGTCGTATGAGGAAATGCCCTCCTTTTTCCTGCGCGCCTCTCTCCCGGCCGCCGTGAGCTGATGGAGTACGGCTGATTCGTACGCGCCGGCCGCCTCCCCGGTTTCCGTAAGCCCTTTCCACACCCTTTCATAAAAGCCCGGGGACGGCATGCCGCTCGCATAGCCGTTTAAGGCGTCCGCGGCCTCCATAGAGTAGGCCAGGGGATATGCGCCCTGCTCTGCGTCTGTCAGCCCGTGAAGCGTAAGTTTTTGGCCTGTATAGGTCAGATCCGGCTTTAAAAGCGACAAAAGCCCGCTGGTATGAAAGCCCCCTGTCACCACCAGAATGCGCCGGTATTCTCCCGCCGCCTCTGAAATGCGCATAGCCATGCGCCGCTCGCGGAGAATGCACCCGTCCTCAAGAAGCTCCTCCTCAGGCGTGTGGCTTCTTGAGAGCGCGCAGTAAAACAGCATCTGGCGTATGAACGCGTCCGTATCCATAAAAAGCCCCTGGATCTCAAAGTATTTCTCCCAGAACTCGTCAAAGCTGCGGAGGCCGGTACGATCGCATAAAAGGGACACAAAGCGGCTCCGGCTCAAAAGGTAATCGTCATTGTAGCCCGGCTTTTCCCCTTTTCGGATTCCCCGGTCTTTTGCTGTGCCGAGCAGGATTTCCCCGTACGCAAGATCCACAAACCGGGCCGGTATCCCCCTTTCTCTCGCCTCCCGGAGCGCGAACAGTTCCGGAGAGGTATCTAAAAAGGGGTAATAGCACTTATAATCCGCCTTGTCTTTCCCAAGGAGCCCCCTGGTATCTTTGTAGAAATAGTAGAGGGCCATGGGGGCCTTTGCATCCGGGGAGGAGAGCACTAGCAGAAGCGGGGCGGCGTTTTCCGGCCCCTCGATCAGCACGCAGTCCGGCCGGTACGCTTCAAAGACCTTTTTCAAGTGAAAGGTACACGCGGGGCTGTGGTGGCGGATCGGAAAAAAGAACGCCGGGCCGTCCCAGGACGCGGCGCGTTCCAGGACGTCCTCCCAGGGCGCGCCCAGGCTCTCAGAGCCCATTATTTCAGATATTTCCTCGCCTCGTAATAGCGGTTCCATAGGCCCCCCTCTTTTTCTCCCCTGTCGCGGACAACGGTCTGGAAATAGCTTCGCACCTTCTCCAGATCCTCGCCGTTTTCCTTCCTCACCGCCCCGACCAGGTTTTGGACAAGGCAGCCCAGATCCATCTCCTGCCCGCCGTAATACCAGGCGGTCATCATGGTCTGGTAGTAGACAGATACCGCCTCGGCTGTGCTCATCACCGCGGCCGGGCGGTCAATGCGGTGGCCCATGGAGGAAACGCCCTCCCTCAGTTCGTGGTATGTCGCGGCCAGAAGCTCCGCCACATCCTCGTCCACCGGCATACCGATGCGGCTGGCGTCAGCCAGGCTTTGCACCTCATGGATGATGATTTGCTTCTCCATGGCCGCGTCGCGCACCGGGAGCACAGTTTCAAAGTTAAAACGGCGCTTTAAAGCGCTGCTCATCTCATTGACGCCCTTGTCCCGCGTGTTCGCCGTGCCGATCACATTGAAGCCGGGCCGGGCGAATAAAAGGCCGTCTTCTCCCAGCTCGGGAACGTTCAGCACCTTATCGCTTAAGACGCTGATCAGGCTGTCCTGAATCTCCGCCGGGGTGCGGGTGATCTCCTCAAACCGGGTCAGGATGCCCTGCTCCATGCCCACATACAGCGGCGAGGGGACCAGCGCCTCCCGCGTCGGCCCCTTTGCCAGGAGCAGCGCGTAGTTCCAACTGTATTTGATCATATCCTCCGTTGTGCCCGCCGTCCCCTGGATCGTATTCGTACTCGTCCCGCTGATCGCGGCTGCCAGAAGCTCGGAGAGCATGGTCTTTGCTGTCCCCGGTTCCCCCACAAGCATCAGCCCCCGGTTCCCGGCCAGGGTGATGATGCAGCGCTCCACAAGCGCGTCGTTTCCCAGGTATTTCTTGTGGATGGCGATCTCCTCCCCGTTATAGGAAAGGGGTTTTCGGCTCCCCAGGATGAAGTCGCGCACCGCCCTGGGGGAAAGCTTCCAGTTTAACGGCCGCGCCCCGGCGTCAGAGGCCGCAAGTGCCAGAAGCTCCTTTTCATACCTCGCTTCCACCGGAGGGCGGATCTGTGTGCCGGGACTGTTTTCTGTCGTCTTTTCCATTGATTTCTCCATGCCTTTCTCTGATCTGCAGCGCAGGCTGATTGTTTCTTCCTGCCATTTCACGCATTTGCCATATGTTCTTTTATTGGTAACCGTTCAGGGAAGCAGCCGTTCCTTATCCCGGATTCTCACCTGTTTTCTGACGTATCCGCCTGAAATATTCCCGGTTCTGCTTCACCGCGCCGCTGTCCGGCTGGTAGCGGCCCGCCAGCTCATTGAAGCGCTCCGCCTCCCCGTACCGTCCCTGGCGGTCCAGGCAGACCGTGAGCTGGAGCGCCGGTATCTCCCGCTGGTACTGCGGCTCTACAAACGCCCCGGCGCCGGCCTCATACGGCGTATCCATGGCCTGCCTGTACCAGTATTCCGCCTCGGAAAGCCTCCCCTTATCCAGGCAGATGCTTCCGATCTCACAGCATACCGCCGGCCTCGGGAGGCCGTAGCAAAAGGTGTGGAACAGGCAGTCAAGCGCCTGCCTCTCCTTTCCAAGGCGTCTTAAGCAAATGGCGCAGAAACGGCAGGCGTCCGCCAGGTTTTCCACCCACGCGCCGCCCTCCTTTGTCTCAAGGAGTTCCCTGAATACTTCCACCGCCCTCTCATCAAGGCCATGGTAGTACAGCTCCCGCCCGTAGTAAAACTGATGGCGCGCGTCAAGCGTCTCCCCCTCCCGGAGCATGGCCTCATAAATATTCAGATTCCGCTTTGTGTACGTCTGTTTCACCGAGTGGTGATCGATCCGGATATCCGAATACAGGATCCGGCCGCCTGCTGTCCCTCCGGGGCCGCCCTTAAGGCCCTTTTGTACGTCAATGACCTCATGTACGCGTCCTTCCCACATTAAGCCCGCATCCCGCCTCACAAGGCGTTCACGGTCAAATAAAAATGCCGGCCGGCCGGCGCTGTCAAAGGATGTCGCATACTTCATCATCACCGCCAGCACATCCGGCTCAAGCTCTTCCTTGAGCTTTATGAGCTTTTGCCTCTCCGAATCCTGAATCACGTCATCCGCATCCAGCCACATGCAGTAATCCATGGAGGCCCTGGCAAAGGCCGCGTTGCGGGCCGCCGAGAAATCATCCTTCCATTCCACATCAAAAATCTGCTCTGTATAGCGCGCGGCTGTCTCCTTCGTCGCATCCGACGAACCTGTATCCGCGATAATGATCTCATCCGCAACACCCAGCGCACTGTCCAGGCAGCGCCCCAGCACGCTTTCCTCATTTTTTACAATCATACAAAGGCTGATCGTCGCCATAAACCGCCGCTTCCCCCCTGCTCTTTTACTACACTGTATGCAGCCTCCCGGCCGCTTGCGCCGCCAGGATGAAAAAAGAAGCAGAAGGCAAGGCCCGTTACAGGCTACTGCTCCCGATCCGGCTCCTCGTCCTCCCCGGATTCATAACTGATAAATTCCCTTGAAGAAACCTTCTTTCTCTGGCGCTCCTCCTCCACTAGGGTGGAAAGCTGCTCCTTTACATCGCCGCTCCTTTTTATGTTGGACAGCTCAAAATTGGACAGGCTGGAATCACTGGAAATGATCTGAATCGTTCCCAGCCCGAACATGCGCTGAAGGAGGCTGCGCCGCAGTACCAGGTCCTTGATCCGGTAAAGGCGCACCTCGTCCTCGCGCAGGTTCAGAAATCCGCTCTTGACAAAGAGGCGGTCCTCCGTTAAGCGGTATGTTGTAAAGGTCCAGGGAAGGCCGCACCAGAGGCGCCTGCGATCCGACCATATAAGCTTTGCATCCATGTACAGAACTCCTTTCTTTGATAAATGGCCTTATTGCCGAACCATTTCCGTTCCTTTTTGGAAATATTATACAGCATAAAGCGGATGAATGGAACCTTCTTTATTTCACTTGCCTGTCTGGCGCTGTTCGGCGCGGATCATTTCATCATCCCGTCGATGCTGGCGATTCTTGCCCTTTTGACATTTTTACGAAAGCCTCTCGAGAAAGGAGAATCCGGACAATGACACCGTTACAGCAGATGATTGCCATCAGCATGGTAATCCTGGGGACAGTCCTGACACGTTTTCTGCCATTCCTTCTCTTCCCGTCCGGGAAGCCAACGCCGACGTACATACAGTATCTCGGGAAAGTCCTGCCCCCCGCAGTGTTTGGCCTGCTTGTCATCTGCTGCCTGAAAAATGTAAATATCTTTACCGGCAGCCACGGCATCCCGGAATTACTGGCAATCGCCCTTGTGGCCGCGCTCCATATGTGGAAACGCCAGATGCTCTTATCCATCGCAGGGGGAACGCTCTTTTATATGCTTCTGGCGCAGTTGATTCTGTAATACCCGCCTTCCTGCCGGAGAATTTTCCAGACACGCTCTAAACGCCTTCCTGCGTCTGCCCCTAATCCGTATGTTCCCGCCCGCCGCGCGTCAGCTCCGGCCACAAAACGGCCAGCATCGTCCCAAAGCACGCCGCGCCGCCGATGAAGTTGGACACCGGCTCCGCGATAAACACGCCGGCCGGCCCCAGGCCGAACAGGCCCGGCAGCAGGACAGTCAGGGGAACGACGATGAGCACCTTCCTGAAAATGGAGAAAAAGATCGCATGCCTCGATTTCCCCAGCCCCACAAAGACGGACTGCCCTGAAAACTGCAAGGACATCATGAAAAAACCGAAAAAATACATCCGCACCGCCGGCACGCCGGCGCGTATCAGATCCGCGTCCTGGTTAAATATACGGATAAAGAATTCCGGCAGCCCGTGGATCAGGCTCCAGACCGCTGTTGTATACAGGATGGCGAACAACGAGGTAAACACAATCGCCTTTTTCACTCTCCCGTACTCCCCGGCCCCGTAATTATAGCCCAGAACCGGCTGCGCGCTGTGCGTGATGCCCGTCACCGGAAGCGTGGCGACCTCCCGGAGCGAATTGATCACGGTCATGACCCCCACATACAGATCGCCCCCAAAGCGGTGGAGCGTCGCATTGCACATGATCTGGACCGTGCAGTTTGTGATCGCCATCGTAAAGCCGGAAAGCCCCAGGGCCGTGATGGCGCGCACCCGCTTTGCCGAAATCCTCATGCACGATCGCTTAAGCTTTAAAATTGCCTTTTCCCCTGTCAGAAAACGGAGAATCCACACCGCGGATAAAAGCTGGGACAGGATCGTGGCAAACGCCGCGCCGCGCACGCCCCAGACTGTCCGAAAACCCTGATCTTCATCCATTTGAAGTCATTTTGGACACTAAAAAATCAGGTTCATCGGACTTAT